>JAGLOK010000001.1 GCA_023139005.1 Clostridiales bacterium
CTCTAGAGATCCCTGTTATTTGTGGGGCAATCAGTGCAACAGAAATACTTAAATCAGGAACAACTGTCACTGTGGATGCAACTCAAGGGCTTGTCTATAGTGGTGTGATCAAGGGGATTTAGATTTTTGGGATATATAAATAAGTATAAAGTAATATTATTTGATTTTGATTATACGCTTGCGGATTCGTCTAAGGGAGCTTATCAATGCATAAATTATGCGCTTTCAAATCTTGGTTTTGATGATGCTGATGAAAGTAAATCTAAGAGTACAATCGGATTATCATTAAGTGATACTTTACAAGCATTGGTAGGTAAGCAAGACGATAAAACAACGAATGAATTTGCCAAACTGTTTGTAGAAAAAGCAGATGAAGTTATGGCAGATTTGACAGTGATGTTTGCGGATATACCACATATAATCCCGCTTTTTGTTGATGCAGGATATAAGCTTGGAATTGTATCTACCAAATATAGATACAGAATAGAAAGCATTTTACAAAGAGAAAATCTTTTGAAGTACTTTTCGGTGATAGTTGGTGGTGAGGATGTTGAAAATCATAAACCACATTCTGAAAGCATTGAGTTAGCATTGAAAAAGCTTCATATCAAAAGAGAAGAAATATTATATATAGGTGACAGCATTACAGATGAGAAAACAGCAAAGAATGCTGATGTTGATTTTTGTGCTATGTTGACGGGGGTAACTGAAAAAAATCAGTTTGAGGATAGTTTTACAAACCAATTTTTTTATAGCATGAGTCAACTATTTAAATGGCTAGAAAAGTAGTTGAAAAAATAGGGGAATCATATGATTAAATACAGAAAAGCAGACATCACAGATGTGTACATACTCTCGAAGATGCGATGCGATTTTTTGATTGAATGCAATCACTTGGATGCAAAAGATGCTGAGGCGATGGAGCAGTCCTGCTATAATTATTTCATGGAAACCATCGCAGATGGAAGTTTTGTAGAATGGCTTGCCTATGACGAGGATGTCTTGGTCGCAACCAGTGGTATTTGCTTTTACAAAGTACCGCCAAATAAAAACTGCCCTAACGCAAAGACATCATACATCCAAAACATGTATACCGTCAGAGAATATAGAAAGCAAGGAATAGCAAAAGCATTGTTTATTAAGATGATTGATGAAGCACAGCAACACGGATGTACTCGAATCACGTTGAATTCAACGGAGAGTGGTAAACCGTTATATAAGAAATTTGGATTCAAAGATACAGAAGATGAAATGGTGTATTATATTTAGTAATTAATATAGAAAATTAAAGCAAAATAAAAGGGGCTGTTCCAGCCCCTTAGGTGTTTCAGATTAGATGCAAGGTCGTAGTTAAGCATATTTTTAAAAAAGGAAGTTTATTTGACATAAATGACCGAATTTTGAAAAATGTGCAACACCGTAAGTCATTTTTACTCCTGTAAAAATGCGTTTGCGCTAATCTGGGACACCCCCTTATCATACCAAGCTCAATTTACTATTCCAAAACCAAAGCTCCTGTTGGGCAAACTCTTACACATTTACCACAATTGGATATTTTTCAATTCATAAAAAAGAATTATTAACACAGTTTTTTATGGAGCAAAAATATAAGTATCTAGGACAAGAGGTGTTATTTAGAATATAGCAACACGAACCAATCCTTAAGCAGGGACGTTAGAAATCGCGTAGTTTATGCAGCATCTTCTCCCTAAAAAGAGATATTTCATAATAAATAATAAGATACACATACAAATATGAGATTTATTCCATTTTATCTTGACAGATTGATATATACTGTTGTATATTGTAAAAGTTAGCGGAGGCTAACTATTCTAATGCTTTACGCTGGGAGAGAAGTTAATATGGTTATAACAATGGCAAGCACCAATGAAATAGTAGTTATTGATAGAATTATTGGTCAGGATAAGACTATTCGATATTTACAATCATTAGGATTGATAGCAGGACAGTCTGTTACCATTATCAACGAAATGGGTGGCAATGTGATACTGGAAATAAAAAGCAGCAGAATAGCATTAGACAAGGATTTGGCAAGAAAAATTATTGTTAAGACAAGGAGGGAAATGAATGAAAACGTTGGACAAAATCAAATGCGGAGAAAAGGGCACGGTGGTAAAAATCGAAGGAGCAGGAGCCGTCAAGCGGCGCATCATGGACATGGGCATCATCAAGGGATGTGAGCTCTACGTTAGAAAAATTGCACCGCTGGGCGATCCGGTGGAGATTACTGTAAAAGGATACGAGTTATCCATTAGAAAGCAGGACGCAAAAAATATACTTATTAAGTAATTTAAGTTAGGTTTGCCTAACTGAAAGGAGAATCTTTATGGAACTAAAAATTGCTCTTGCGGGTAATCCCAATTCAGGCAAGACAACAGTTTTTAACGAACTGACAGGTAGCACACAATATGTCGGCAATTGGCCTGGAGTGACGGTAGAGAAGAAGGAGGGTCGGCTGAAAGGCTATAATGATGTTGGAATCATAGATTTACCAGGCATTTATTCTTTGTCACCTTATTCCCTTGAGGAAGTTATTGCAAGGAAATATATTATGGACGAGAAGCCTAATGTTATTATCAACATTGTGGATGCATCCAATATTGAAAGGAACTTGTATCTGACTACACAGCTGATTGAAACAGGTATACCAGTAGTAATCGCAATGAATATGATGGATATCGTCAATAAAAATGGGACAATCATTGATGCAGACAAGTTATCAGCTAGCCTTGGATGCCCAGTACTTGAAATTTCGGCACTCAAGGGAGATGGTATTAAAGAGTTGGCGCAAATAGCTATCAAGACTGCAAAGCAGCAACAGGAATTTAAACCCCTGAATCTTTTTGATAATGAAGTTGAGCAACGTTTACAGAAAATTAAGGGAATTGTAAAAAAAGATAAAGCTGACTTTAAATACGATCTTGGTTGGCTGGTAATTAAGCTCTTTGAAAAGGACGATAAGGTACTTAAAAGCACTAATCTATCTGATAAATCTTTTAAGGCTATAGATGATATTATTCATCAGTACGAAGTTATAGCAGATGATGATACTGAAAGCATTATAATCACTCAACGCTATAATTATATAGAAAAACTAATGAGTAAATATGTTAAGAAAAAAACTAATGTCAAATTAAATACTTCTGATAATATCGACAGAGTACTCACCAACAGATGGCTGGCTCTTCCTATATTTTTCGGAATTATGTGGTTTATATATTGGGTATCTATCTCAACACTTGGTGATTATTTTATCGGTTGGGTAGAAAGTCTGTTTGAATGGATAAGCGGCGGTGTAGAGACGGTACTTGTTAATGCAGGTACGGTAGACTGGTTGCAGAGTCTTATTCTGGATGGTATTATCGGCGGAGTAGGCGGTGTGCTTGTATTTGTTCCTCAGTTAATGATTTTATTCTTTTTCATATCCATACTCGAAGACTGTGGTTACATGGCTAGGGTAGCATTTATTATGGATAGGATATTTCGGAAGT
This sequence comes from Clostridiales bacterium, assembly GCA_023139005.1. Classification (GTDB taxonomy): domain Bacteria; phylum Bacillota; class Clostridia; order Christensenellales; family UMGS416; genus JAGLOK01. The sequence goes on from JAGLOK010000001.1 coordinate 3,513, forward strand.
TTGGGTTATCGGGTAAATCTTTTATACCCATGCTGATAGGAACAGGCTGTTCTATCCCTGGGATTATGGCATCAAGAACCATCGAAAATGATAAAGACCGGAAGATGACTATTATGCTTACACCTTTTATACCATGTGGCGCGAAGCTTCCAGTGTTTGCAATGTTTATTGCTATGCTCTTTTCTCAACAGACTTGGGTTGGTCCGCTTATGTACTTCATGGGTATGGCCATGGTAATCATATCCGGTGTTATACTAAAAAGAACCAAGCTATTTAAGGGAGATCCTGCACCATTTGTTATGGAGCTTCCCCAGTACAGAATGCCTCGGTTCAAGGGCGTTTTAATTCACATGTGGGAGAGAGTGAAATCATTCATGATTAAAGCTGGTACTATTATCTTAGTTGCAGCTGTTGGAATATGGTTTCTGCAATCCTTTAGTTTCTCATTTAAGTTCCTTGGTGGTGAAAACATTGAAAACAGTATGCTCGCTGGTGTTGGAAATGTATTTAGATACTTATTTATACCCTTAGGATTCGGCGATAGTTGGGCTGGCGGTGTTGCCACCATAACAGGACTCATAGCAAAAGAAGTGGTTGTATCGACATTCGCTATTATTGGGACATCTACTAATGTTTTATTCTCTCAGGTTTCAGCTTTCTCATTTATGGTATTTACACTATTTGCAGCACCTTGTTTTGCAGCTATAGGTGCTATGAAAAGGGAATTTGGAAGCTGGAGGTGGACTTTTATCGCAGTAGGCTATCAAACTGGTATAGCTTATGTATTTGCCATGATAATTAACTTGGCAGGTGGGTTGATATTTAAGAATACTTCAGCTGTTACTCCAGTTGTTCTAGATCCAAGTGCCATGGAAGGTGCATCTGAAGGTTCAGTAATAAGCGGAGATATTGTGCTTATTATATTTGGAGTCCTTTTGACAATTGCGATAATCACCGGCATTGTAAATGCTATAAATGATGCGCAGTATCGCAGAAATATTAATAATAAGAAAGGGAAGATGATAGCGTGATTAATTATATTTTAGGAGCAATCATAGCAGTGTTTTTAATACTTGCAATACGCAAATTAATCAAAGATAGGAAAAAAGATGGCAGATGCTCCGGATGCTCTTATGCTGGTAGTTGCCCGAGTAAACATTAATAAAAAGTATTATCTCTGCTGCTAATAAATAGCTCCAAGGAGACTGTATTCATACAACAACTAAAAAACTGTAAATTTATTAGTATAATTATTATAAAAAAGTCCATCCTTCAAAGATGGACTTTTTATTTCTCAAACATCTATCTATTCCAAAACCAAAGCTCCTGTTGGGCAAACTCTTACACATTT
>JAGLOK010000010.1 GCA_023139005.1 Clostridiales bacterium
AGTGCGAATCGAAGTCCCACGGAAGCCTTTTTTTATGAATTGTCGGCTGGCCGCATCCAACAGTCTTTTTTTTACTTCATCTTTTTTTTTCTGCAACTGATTCTTCCTTCCATATTTCAATAAAGAACAAACATTCTTTATTGAAATATAACATAAAAACATATATATGTCAATGCAGTAATAGAGGCATTAAATAAATCATTGAAAACGGAACTTGTAGATAAAAAGCATCCATTTGAAACAAGAAAACTCGCAAGGAAAGCAATATTCGAATATATCGAGATGTTTTACAATCCAAAGCAATTACATTCAGCATTAGGCTATAAATCGCCGATAGAGTTCGAAAAACTGCATTTTAACTCATGGTATCGAATATTCTTGAATTATTATCTTTTAATGCTTGTGAAATGCCTTACTCAATACTGATGGACTTATTACATTCCCATCATCGCGACAACAAATATAATTTGATTGTGGATTTGTTGATACTAAAAAGAAGGGATAAAATGCTTTTTTACATGATTATATTATGATATAATATCGCATGTACATAAATTTAACCAAATCTCTTCTATAGTTAAGGAGTAATACATCATGAAATTGAAAAACAATTTTCTACATGGCAGAATATCTATATCTATCGTATTTATTGCGCTGATTATTGGCCTCGTTGCTTTGATAAAGTATAGTGTGGTTTTAGCAATTGTTTACGCTGTTATTTTATTTGCTACACCTTTTATAATTGGTTATGGATATTGTAGTCACTGTGTCAGTAATGGATCCAAATGTCCTCATGGTATTATGGGGAAATTCGGGAGCGTTTTCAACAATGGTATGATTACCCACTATACACTGAAGAATTATATGTCTGTAATTATTCCATTAATAGCTTTAGTAGCCATGGCACAATTCGGCTTATTTAAAAACATACCATTACTTATCTCTTATTGGGTACTATTTGGAATCTCAATCGTTGAGATTAGGCTATATGTTTGTCCTCAATGCGAAAATGAAAAATGCCCCCTTAACAAGAAAATGATGTAGATATTCTAGGGATAAAAAACTCTTTCCACCAATACTAACAATAGTCCACAAATAAAAAATCTCTTAGTATTTTTAAGAATCATTTTATTCACAATTACTGTAGCAAATAAACCTTCACAAAAACATTCCTATCTATCACTTCATAATCTTATCATAATACTCATATAACTTTTGTACACCATTTTCTAGAATATAGTAATGTATAATATAAGGTATTAACAGAACCATTAATAATCCAGTCAATACAATAATTAGAATGCCTGGCCATACCAAACATCCCAAAGCTGAAAAGAAAGTAAATACAGCAATTGTTACCATTACAATTAAATGAACTAATCGTTCATGTTGAAAGAAACCTATTTGCACCAACATTTCTGTTCGAAATGTTTTCTTTTCTTTCTCAGTCATATCTGTAATATTAATTTCCTTTATGAATACTAAATATTTTTTTAATCTTTTCCTCATAAAATTACACTAATACATTTTTCTTTGTTTTACAACCTAATTTCATCATTTCTAATCTCCTTTATTGTCCATATAACACTCTAACCCTACGATTTTAATGTTTTATGAAATGCTTTGCTTAAAGCTGATAGATTTATAACATTTCCATCATTTTGATAGCAAGAATAATTGATTGTGGATTTATTGTTATTGCAGAAAAATAAGGATACGTACTATACTTTGGATATGTAGTTTTATTGGAAATCATGTGTACGGGTAACTGTACTAAGGGTTTTAAGCTCTCTCAGGCAACACCTTATTTAGGACACAAATAGCTTATATTGAAAGTACTAGCCGAGTTATGTCAACATAAGGATATTCATTTATTAACTTCATTCTTAATTCTCAAGTTCCCACTCATTATCAATTGGTAAATCCATATAAAACTTTGTGTGCTTACCTTCCTTGGATTCAAATGTTAGCTCTCCACAATGTTCCTTAATTATTCCATGGCTGATAGATAGTCCCAACCCTGTTCCCTTATCCTTGTTCTTTGATGTGAAAAATGGGTCAAATATTTTCTCCTTTATGTCTTCGGGAATGCCATTGCCATGATCCTCCACAGTTATTCTAATCCATATGCGGTCTTCCCTGTTAAACTGCTTACAATGTAATTTTATTATTTTATCTTCATGATACCCTTCAAACTTCTCATTTAGTGCATCTCGTGCATTTGTCATTAAATTCATTATTACTTGCTGAATCTGTTGGCTTCTGCACTTTAACGCAGGTAAATCTTCAGGAACATCTATCTGCAAATCTATTTGGTCGTGTTTTATTACAGTATTTATAAGGGTTAACGTACTATCAATGATATCCTTTATATTTGCATAACTATGTTCTTGCTTTTCATTCCTTGAGAACTGCAATAGATTTTTTACAATACTTGTAATTCTGTTTGTTTCACTGAGTATCTCTTTAGCAAATTCAGCATTTTTACTATCTGTGTCTAAGGAATCCAGTATTAATTGACTATAGTTCATAATACCGTTTAAAGGGTTGTTTATTTCATGAGCTACTCCGCTCGCTAATATTCCTATTGATTCAAGACGTTGCTGTTGGTTCATGTAAGCATCCGTTTTTCTTTTTTCTTCTTCGACACGCTTGCGCTTCGTAATATCTTCCATAGCAACGCACAAATGCCGGCGTCCATTTATCATAACAGGTTCAGCACTTAGCACCACCCATACCTTATTAGTCTTTGCATGTCGGACCAAATCCAATACCATTTCAACTCCATGTATAGAGCCGCCATTTTTGAACAGGGATTCAATGGCATTGCAAGCAGGACAAGACGAGCAATCCGGGGAATACCCGCAACCGTGCGGGTCTTCTGTACTGTGGACACAATTCAAGGCGTTGCCTAGGCGGTGCTGCAGAACATCTGATAGATCCCCCCCGCATAAGACAGCAGTAGCAGTGTTGGCCAATACTATATTAATCTTTTCATCAAGGATTAACAAAGGCACTGGTGACGCTTCAAAGGCTGCGTTCAGTGTCATTGTCCTTTCACGAACTTTTATGTCTAATATTTTGTTTTGGTTACTTAATGCAAGCTGTGTTCTAATACGACCCTTTAATACTATAGGTTTAATCGGTTTTGTGATATAGTCAACTGCGCCCAATTCAAATCCTTTCGCCTCATCAAAATCTTCATTTCGCGCAGTTACAAATATGATAGGAATGTCTTGAGTTAAAGGATCAGCCTTAAGTATTTCTGTCACTTCAAATCCGTCCAATCCAGGCATAACAATATCTAGAAGTATTATGTCCGGTAAAAATCTTCGTGTAATATTTATGGCCTTCTTACCATTGGTCGCAAATTTCAAATTATATTCTTTTTGCAAAAGCCCAGTCAACACATCTATGTTCTCACCAATATCATCGACGATAAGAACAGTTTCCTTATTATTATCTGTACTCATTTTTCACCATTCCTCTTTACCGTTTCATTTATTATTATACCACGAATTTGAACCGTAGGATCGAAATATTAATTTTCAATAAACTCACTCATTTTTACAAAGCTTTCATTAAACGAATTAAGTTCAATTTTTCTTAGTTCAATACAATATCAGAGCAACCAAAACAAATTACTCTGTTCGGCTAAAGTTATCACCCTCCAGTAATAAGTTTCAATATTTCTTTTACAAACATAATAACCTATTCGTCATTTGAGATAAACCATACTATTATTAACTTAATCCAATCTGCAACGGTATTAAACGCTAGTATAATTACCCAGATAGCTCTAATCATTGAGAAGATAAAATCGCTAAAATTATTAACAACTTGCAACGGATCATCTGCACAAACGCTGTTGTTGCTGTCAACTAAAAAAGAAGGGGTTTTTTTCCTTCTTTTTTATTGATGTTTACTTAGTTATTATTTTTTATTTTTGGAAATGTACTTATCAATGCCTACTGCGGCTCTATGTCCATCGGCGACACCATTGATTATATCCATACCGTGTACGATGTCTCCACCTGCAAACAGCCATGATGCACCATCAACCTGCCCTTCTGCATCCACTTTGATCTTACCACGTTCTATCGTGATTTTATCTTGCAGTTCTTTAGGAATATACGAAAGATCTGAAACCTGTCCAATGGCAAGATATACTTGCTGTGTTTCCAAGCACATTTTTGCATCAAAATCCATCTGTGGATCAAATCGATTGTTATCATCGAACAACCTTATACATTCACAGGCTTCAATGCCTTTTATATCTCCAGATTCTTTGTCTATCTGTATGGTCTGTGGACCAAATCCTAAGTTCATGTGTATGCCTTCTTCAACACCTTCTGTGACTTCCTCGGGTGTGGCAGGGACTTGCTGCGCAGTTTCCAGTGCTAGCATTTGTACATTCATTTTACCGTACTTTTCGTTTTGGAAACGAATCAGTGTCCTTGCAACATCAAATGCAACATCACCGGAACCCACGACTACGACATCCTCTTTGATGTCGGGCATTGCTGCAACACCACGTTCATATTCGGTGGCTGCTGCCAAAAATGACATCGCCATCTTGACGTCTTTATGGTCTACACCTGGAATCTTGAGTGCTCTTGTGTCAGGATATCCGGTAGAAACAAACACTGCATTATGAGTTTTCTTGAGTTCATCCAGTGTGATGTCTTTACCGACATCGGTGTTAGTATGAATTTTTACACCCAGTTTTTCAATAAATGAGATATCGTGATCTGTGACTGCATCAGGCAGTCTGTATTTGGGAGCGCCATAGCGCATGGGTCCACCTGCCATGGGTTTTCTTTCATATACATCCACTTCATATCCCAAGGTTGCTAAGTAGTATGCAGCAGAAAGTCCAGAAGAGCCTGCACCGACAATAGCTACTTTACCTTCACCTTTTTTAGACACTTGAGATAGAACAATCTCTTCATACTTATCATCAGGCATGTTGTCTACTATGTATCTTTTAAGCCATCTTATTGCTATGGCATCTCCTCTATGCGAAAGAGCGCATACACTTTCACATTCGTGAGTGCAAATCCTTCCACAAACCGATGGAAGTGGATTGGTTTTGTATAGGTAATCCAGTCCTTCTTCTAGATTGCCTTCCCAAACGGACTTGATGTATTCTGGGATGTTCATATTTGCAGGGCAGGTTTTAGTACAAATTCCGCAATCCACACAGCGTGCAGACTCTGCCAATGCTTGTTCCTTTGAAAATCCTCTAACGATCTCGATAAATGATGACTTTCTTTTCTCTGCACCCACATGTTCCATGTGCTTACGTTCAAGGTCGAGTAAGTCGGATGTTTCATCTTGAATATAGCCTAGTTTATACTCTTTACCGGTAATTCCTTCACTGGTTGGCATATGCAGATAGTCCTCGGGCTCTGATGAATTGTACAGATATTCTTTAGTGAGGTTCAATGACCCCGATGTACAGATATCCACACACAGTCCACAGAAGCAGCATCTACCGTAGTCGATTACAGGGCGCTCCGGTTTTGAGCCCTCTACATCTTCTACGTCACTGCGTTCCACCATGGTAATGGCATTCGTTGGACATATTTCTGCACATGTACCGCATCCGATACACGTTTCCCAATCATTGATGTGAAACCCTCTATAGTTATCCTGTGATTCTCTAGGATTTTTAAAGATATCATCCATCGGAATAGCCACAGGCTTTTTAAATAAATATTTCCACCCTTTAAATGGGGCTAATATACTTTTCTTATTCATTTGCGTTCCTCCTACCTGTCTATTTCCGGTGAACAAACACCCATCGTATCAAACCATAATGGGGCATCATCAATCCTATGTCCGGGTAGATATTTTTCAATACCCAATAACCCTTGTGGGAATGATGCACCACGAACGGCGACTCTGTATGGCATCGTTTCTCCTGTAGAAACAGTATAATAGCCATATTCTCCACGACTGGCTTCAACTGCTGAGTACACCTGACCCTTTGGAATGCGCCACCTGAGCGCAGATCCTTCTGCAACCTTTGCGCGCACCTTGCCACCAGGCATCATATCCAGTACCTGCCGGATGATGCGGATGATTTGATACATTTCAAGATACTTTATGTTAAGCCTTGCATATGCATCAGAATATGTAGCAGTCGGAACATCAAACTCCACCTTATCATATCGTGCATAAGGTGTGACTTTTCGAAGATCGTATTCCAATCCTGTTGCAGAACGCATACCGATACCGGTTACACCCAGCTCCCATACCACCTCTGCTGGCAACATGATGTTGTCTTTGATACGTGCTAAGATAGATGGATTGTTGAGGATTAAGTCCTCATAGTCTGGAAGTCTTCTTTCCAAGTCATCTACAAAGTCCAATATCTTTTTCTCGATACCTTTGGGGAGATCTTTTCTGACTCCACCGCCCACGATATACATGTGATAGATTCTTTGACCTGTGATCTCTTCAAAGAGGGTAAGGATTAAGTCTCTATCTGCTTGCGCCCAATACATTGCAGTATATAGACCCGTGGGTCCGCCGCATCCACCAAACGCCATTAAGTGTGCAGACAATCTTGCAAGTTCCAATATCAACATGCGTATCCAATGTGCACGCTCGGGAACTTCCACATTTGCAAGTGCTTCTATATTCATTGCAAATACCATTTCATTGGTATCAGGCTCCGGCACACAGATTCTTGGAATGAGTGCAATGTTGTTCATCCACGTTCTTCTTTCCATCGACTTTTCAAAACCACGGTGAAGCATTCCGGGTAATAGATAGGCGCGATTGATGATATCACCGTCCACATACATATGAATACTAGCATTTCCGTGCATTCCAGGGTGCTGTGGTCCTAAAAATAATTTAATCTCTTTCATTACTTCTCACCTGCTTTTTTTGTAAAGTCTTTTTCATATTCGCGTGCAGGGTACTTCTCATCTGAATATGCCTGCGGATCAAAGTCTTTTAGAAGCGGGGGCATATCATCCCAGTTCTCCAAAAACAGTGGTTTGTAAGATTCTGGGTTGCCTTCAAACTCCACACCGAAGAACTCGTGTACATCGCGCTCATAGTACTTTGCACCGGGGTATATGCTAGTAATAGTACTGAAAACGGGCTTGTCTCTATCCAGTTTTGTTCTCACCTGAAGACGTACTCCATTTTCCCAATTAAACAATAGATATACCAGTTGAAGTTTGTTTTCTTCAATCCAATCAACACATGTGAGCATCGATAGCTGCGCCCAACCATGGGACTTTGCATAGGCTAATACTGAGTGGATATCACGTGCCGTAAAGTCCAATGATACTTGATTGTTCTTTGGAATATCTACGCCTAAAGTCTCATATTTTGATTTGATGTCTTCTACAAATGTTTCAATATTATTATTCATGGAACTCATCCTTTATACGTAGTTCGCCGAGGGCATGGATTTGGTTTTTCTTGTACCAGTCCTTGTTTTCCTTATACTTTCTCCACCCGGTTGCTTCTTTTCGTTTAATCATATCTATTAAGTCTTGGAATCCATTCATAACGGCTTCCGGTTTGGGCATACATCCTGCGATGTAAACATCAATCGGAAGATACTGATCCAAGCTTTTGATGACTGCATGTGAATCATAGTAGATGCCACCATTAATGGTACAAGGTCCAAATGCCACCAAGTACTTCGGCTCTGCCATCTGCTC
>JAGLOK010000100.1 GCA_023139005.1 Clostridiales bacterium
AATATCTATCTGGATGGTCCCAGGGAAGATCCCGAAGAGAAGATACTCCTTCCTTTGACTGTCAGAAGAGCTGATACAGTAAGAACTGCTCTAATAAATAGAGGAATGCCTTCCTCCAAAATAAGTACGGAGGCTTTTGGCGGCCAATTCCCGATTGCCTCTGTTACTGATAAAACAGTATGGTGGAAAAACAGACGGGTCGAATTCGTCATGACTGACCCTGTAGAATAGTTTATCCGTAGGGGCAGTCACAAGGATCGGTAACCCGACCCTTGTGGCTGCCTCTACAGTTGTATCATTAAAAATATGTATGTTTTTCTGCAAAATCCTGTTTACCTTCAAAAGATCGGGTGGAAGTGTTAAAAATTTAACAAAACAATTGACTTTCTTGACAAGTGGATTATACTGGTTTAAAGTCAAGAATAGTAATTTGAGGAAAGGGAGAACAAAATGAAAAGAGTAGTAGTTTTTTTACTGGCAATTATGTTTATTGCCAATTTTGCATTTGCTGGAGGCGATCAGGAAGAAAGTAGTTCAGCAAGTCTAAAAGTAGGTATGGTTACAGATGCCGGAACAATCGATGATAAATCTTTTAACCAGGGTACATGGGAAGGAATTCTTGAAGCAGAAAAAGATATGGATATTTCAACAAAATATCTAAAACCTGTTGGAACAACTGAAGCAGATTATATGAAAGAAATTGGTAACCTGTACGATGCCGGATTTAGATTTATGGTTACTCCGGGATTTAAATTTGAAACAACAATTTTCCAGGTTCAGGATAAATATCCAGACTGTAAATTTGTTCTTATTGATGGTGCACCTCATAATGCTGACTGGAGTGTATTTAACACAGCTGATAACACAGTTTCAATTTTCTTTGCAGAGCACGAATCAGGATTTTTAGCTGGTGTTGCATCTGCTCTTCAGATTAAAGAAGGGGAAATGGGATTTATTGGTGGTATGGAAATTCCTCCAGTACAGAAGTTTAACTGGGGATTCCAGCAGGGTGTTGCATATGCAAACGATAAGTATGGTACAACAGTTGTTCTTAATGCAGAAAATATCATCTATCAGGGTACATTTAGTGACGTTGCTGCCGGTCAGCAGTTAGCTGCACAGATGTATGATAAGGGTGTTTCCGTTATCTTTGCAGCAGCTGGTGGAGTTGGTGTTGGTGCTATTAATGAAGCAAAAACACGCATGGCAGCAGGCGAAGATGCATGGATAGTCGGCGTTGACTTGGATCAATATGCAGACGGTATCTATGAAGGCGAAAAATCAGTTATCTTGACATCTGCAATGAAGCACATTGAGCTTGCAGGTTATGACACACTTATCGCTGAAAGCAAGGGAGAATTCCCTGGTGGAAAAACATTGTACCTAGAAGTTGGAGTGCCAGAAGTAAATCCGAATCTTGGTGAAGCAGCACTTGCAGCAATGGAAGAAGTAAAAACAAAAATCGAAGCCGGAGATATTGAAATTTCTGATGTAGTAGGCGATTTGTTCCCATAAGTTAATAAAACTTCAATAAGGAAAGGATGGTATAGCCATCCTTTCTGTTTATTTTTTCATAATCACTTTGCAAAGTGATTGATTCCCTCTGGAATATTACGAGGAGGTACTATGGAATATATCATTGAAATGATTGATATTTACAAGGAATTTCCCGGAGTCATTGCCAACAATAATATTACACTGCGCTTGAAAAAGGGCGAGGTGCATGCATTATTGGGTGAAAACGGTGCCGGCAAATCCACCTTGATGAGCATATTATTTGGACTGTATCATGCTGACCGCGGTACGATTAAAGTACGTGGAAAAGAAGTCAATATCCAAAATCCGAATGTTGCATATGATTTAGGCATCGGAATGGTACATCAGCACTTTCAGTTGGTACACAACTTCACTGTTACCGAAAATATCATATTGGGTTCAGAAGGCAAACAGATCTTAGATCGAAAGACAGCATCAAAGAAGATCAAAGACTTATCGGTGCGGTATGGATTGAATATCAACCCAAATGACAAAATAGAAGATATATCAGTCGGTATGCAACAGAGAGTGGAAATACTCAAAATGCTTTATCGCGATGCGGAGGTATTGATATTTGATGAGCCAACAGCAGTACTTACGCCACAAGAAATTATTGAATTAATGAATATCATAAGAAACCTGATAGAAGAAGGAAAATCGGTTATCTTAATTACACATAAATTAAAAGAAATTAAATTAATTGCAGATAGATGCACAATTATCCGCAGGGGTAAGTATATTGGTACTGTTGATGTTGGAAAAACCACAACCGGAGAGATGGCCAAGATGATGGTAGGGCGTGAGGTTTTGTTCAACGTAGATAAAGATGAAGCAAAACCGGGTGAGGTAATCCTTGAAATCAATGATTTGAATGTATTAAATTCTAGAAAGACATTGGGACTGAAAAACTTTTCACTGTCGGTTAAGTGTGGCGAGGTTATGGGCGTTGCGGGAGTCGAAGGCAATGGTCAGACTGAACTTGTAGAAGCAATTACTGGTTTAAGAAAAACAGAAAGCGGTACAATTCATATTAGCGGAAATGAGATTTCTCGTTTGTCTATCAGAAAAAGATATGAAACAGGACTTTCCTATATTCCCGAAGATCGGCATAAACACGGTTTGATTTTAGATTACACTGTAGGCGAAAACATGATAATGAAATTATATTATCAGGAGCCTTACTCAAAACGAGGCATTCTAAATCCTACAGCAATAGAGGAACATTCAAACAAAGTTATGGAACTTTTTGATGTACGCGCAGGAGAAGGCAATATGTCGCTTGCATCCAACTTGTCCGGTGGTAATCAGCAAAAGGCAATTGTAGGTCGTGAAATCGATATGAATCCTGATTTGCTTATAGCGTTCCAACCTACACGTGGATTGGATGTGGGTGCAATAGAATATATTCACAAACGCATCATAGAACAGCGTGATGCAGGTAAAGCTGTGCTCTTGGTATCTTTGGAGTTGGATGAAATACTTGATTTATCCGATAGGGTGGCAGTCGTTGCAGGTGGAGAGCTGATAGATGTAGTGAATATCGAAGATACCAATGAAAACGAGCTTGGTTTGATGATGACAGGAGTGAGAAGGGAGGATATGCATGAATAAGAAAAACTCTGTTCTCGTAAGGTCATTGTTGGCTACTGGATTGGGATTGGTAGCGGGTGCTATTATGATGCTGTTTATCGGAGCAAATCCTTTTGAGGGATACTTCTATCTTGTAAAGGGCGCTTTTATGAGCGTGGAGAGAACTTTTAATGTTGTAGGAACAGGCACAGCGTTGGTTCTTACAGGGCTGTCTGTTGCTTTTGCATTTAAAACAGGATTGTTTAATATCGGAGCAGCGGGACAGATGCTGATTGGTGGTCTTTGTGCCTCAACGGTAGGCCTTCTAGTGCCCCTTCCAAGAATAGCATTATTACCAACTATGTTTATTGCAGCAGCATTGGGTGGCGGACTATGGGGCGCTGTACCTGGGGTTTTAAAAGCAAAGTTCAATGTTCATGAAGTTGTTGCGACTATAATGATGAACTGGATTGCTTATTGGATAGCATTTTATTATATACCCACATTCATTAAAGCAGAATTTATGACAACAGAATCGGCACTTCTTCCTGCCAAAGCATCATTAAAAATACCATGGCTGACAGAGCTGACAAATGGGTCATATATCAATCTTGGTATAATTATAGCCATAGCTATGGTCATACTGATAAAATTCATTCTTGATAAAACAACACTGGGATATGAACTAAAGGCTGTGGGGTATAATAGAGATGCAGCTCAATATGCAGGTATCAAGGTAAATAAAAACATTATTTTGTCAATGGTAATTGCAGGAGCACTTGCAGGACTTGCGGGTTTTGTGTATTACTGCGGTTATTCTCAAAATATGCAAATCGGAAAGCTACCAAGTCTAGGATTTGACGGAATTGCTGTTGCTTTGCTTGGTGCAAGCTCGCCCTGGGGAGTCCTCGCTGCGGCGATGTTTTTCGGACTTTTGCATTCAGCTAAAGGTTTTATGAATGCTATAACAGGTATCCCTCCACAGATATCTGATACAATAATTGCAATTATAATCTACTTTACTGCAACTAGCTTATTTATTGAGAGGTTAATAAAAAAAGTGATTGCAAGAAGAAAAGAAAAAGCCAAAGATGCCAAGGGAGGTGAAGATTAATGTGGGATATCGTTAAACTCATATTTCCATATGCAATAGCATATACTGTACCAATTTTAGTAACTTCCTTAGGAGGTCTATACAGTGAGCGTAGCGGTGTAGTTAATATTGGTCTTGAAGGATTAATGGTTTTTGGTATGTTTGCAGGAGCCTATATCGTTTTCCTGTTGCAGACTGTCGCACCGGGCTTGTCTATTTGGTTGGGATTGTTGGTTGGCATGCTAGGCGGAGGTTTATTTGCACTTTTGCATGCTTTTGCTTCAATTACACTGAATGCAAACCAAGTTATTAGCGGAACAGCAATAAACATGATTGCAGGTGCTTTAACATTATACATAGCGCGAACATTAACAGGAAGCGGCAATATACAGGTTATTAGGGGTCTGCCAAGGGTTGATATACCAATATTGAGTAAAATACCAATACTGGGACCATTATTATTCTCATCAACATACGCATCAACATGGGTAGTGTTAGGCATATTGCTTTTAAGTTGGTTCATATTATACAAGACAGCTTTTGGGTTAAGACTTCGTGCATGTGGAGAACATCCATATGCTGCGGCATCAGCGGGTATCAATGTATACAGAATGAGATATATTGCAGTAGTTATTTCAGGAATGCTTGCAGGACTTGGCGGAGTAATAATACTTGTTACATACTCAGGCGAATTCAATGGATCTGTTGCAGGACTTGGATTCTTGGCATTGGCAGCGTTGATATTCGGACAATGGAAACCGCTTGGTATTCTGGGCGCGACTTTCTTCTTTGGATTTATGACTACGATGGCGAATATATCACAGGTCATACCGGAGTTGTCAATAATACCTCCTGTAGTGCTAAAGGTATTCCCGTATGTCATGACACTGATTGCACTTGTGATATTTTCAAAATCATCACAAGCACCGAAGGCAGCCGGACAGCCGTTTGATTTGGGAAAGAAATAACAACCTTCAAAAGATGAAAGCACAATCCAAAAGGGTTGTGCTTTGTTATATCTATGATTATACTTAATACTATGAAAACCACAGAGTCCAATGAAATGTATCTTGAGATTATATTAAAGCTTGAAAAACGAAATGGAGAAGTTCGTTCTATTGATATTGCAAAAGAATTGGGATATTCAAAACCTAGTGTCTCTCGTGGTGTGAGTGTATTGAAGAATTCCGGATACATCGAACATGAATCCTATGGGAATATTATATTGACTGAAAAAGGGAGAGCCAAAGCATCTGCTCTATTGGATAGACACAATACCATCACGCAGTTTCTAAGACAAACACTTTACCTGGATGCAGAGACTGCCGAAGAAGATGCCTGCAGAATAGAGCACATTATCTCGCAGGAAACAGCCGATGCAATCAAAGCGTTTGTCAATAAAAGACCCATTACAAAAGAACTATAGTGTCATATATTGTGCGGATACAGAAGGAATACTGTTGAGTGCTTCTATGATTTGCTCCATTTGATGTTCATCAGCACATAGCTGTATGATGATAATTCCTTTGTCAGTACAAGAATTAGAATCTTGTTGAGGTATGCCAAGTCGAGCTCTTATCTCACATCCGTGTGCTGTTAGTACTTTTTGTACATCCTGTGCTTTTGCTTTTCTTTCGTCAATCAGAATGCCGATGATGTTATTACAATTCATGATAATTCCTTTTCTTAATATATTATGTTATTAATTTTATAAGATACGCAATTGCAAGACCTACGTAATTGCCGATTGCATATCCAACAAGTCCAGATACCAAACCACTCATTAACACTTCACGATTACCTAGAGCTTCAGCAACGGGACCAATAAACGCAGGTCCATAAATGCCAGCAGTTGATGTTATTAATGTTGTATCTGCATCAATTTTAAAGATGCACGATAATATGAGATGGATAAACAACGCACCAAACATTACAGTTGCAGTATAGCCAAGTAGCATTGGGGTAGCATTGAAGAACAGATTGATATCAACGCTTGAACCTAGTGCAAAAGAAAATACCAAAATGACATACTGACCCATGTTCCATGTCCCGTGTGTAGCACGAACCTTTTTCCAGAAAGACAAGGCTATTCCACAGGTTGTTACGACAAGTATGATAATAGCAACATCCATTTTCCCTGTTATAAGTAGTGCTATTCCGATAGACAGTGCAACTGAAGCTAGTGCTAGCACGCCTGCAAATAATAATCCCTTGGTTCCTTTACGCTTTCCTACTGAGAAAATTCCTTTTAGTGCATTCACATCTTCCTCGTGAGTGTTACCGGTTGATTGGAATGGAGGAAGGATTTTGCGTAATCCCCATTTGACAACTGTAATCATCAAGAAGAAGTAAATGCCACCAATCATAATGTCACAAGCATTCACCATAATCAATGTCCTAGCTTGTACATCAAGTCCCATTCCTATGGCCATAAGATTGGGTGTACCCCCAGTGTAGCATCCGGTAAGCATGCCGGATATTTTCCAACCTTCTTCAAGCTGTCCAGAAAAGATCAATGCTGCGATAATAGATGCAGCCATCGCGGCGATTATCATAAGAACAAAAGACAAAACAGTCTTTTTTGCCAATGAGAACCATTTTCTTAAATCTAGTGAAAATAAAATAAGCGGTATTGCCAGTGGAACTGTAATCTCCGATATTGTTGTAGATAAGCCTCTATCCCACGGAAGACCGATATTACCAATCAATATACCAAATGCATAACACAATATAATTGGACCAAGTGTCTTAAGTATTTTAGCTTTTGTAGATAGATACTTAAATAACAGAGGAAGAGATAAAATGATAATGATTTCAATAATAATAAGAGCCATAACAAAGTCCTTAATAGATAATATAGGACAATAATATCGCATAATGGTTTGATTATCAAATAATTGTTATCAACAGAGGCACAATGCAGTTTAGAACATTGATTTGCAAATAACCCTATACGCTTTGATTACTGAGAGTCTTGTGGTATTATTTATGCAACATAAATACTGGAGGAAATAATGAATAAGTATATATTTTGGATTATAACACTTGCCTTTTCACTGTTATTATTATTTATGATAGAAAATATCGGCGCAACATATCTGCTCGGAGATCATTATGAAAAACCAACACAAGAATACGAAGAGGAATATTTAACAATCGAAGAATTCAAGGTAAAGCTAGGAAATGAAGAATCAATCGATGTAGAAAATCTTCCATTTGAAATACAATTACTATCAGCAAAAGCATTTTTAACAAGAATTATTGTTATGATTTTTGCTTTGATCACAACAGTTGCTGTAGCGATTATCATCAAAGGTAAAAGAGTAGAATTCAATGTGATGATGTTGGATAATAGTGAGAGGAAGATTAATATATTTAGAATCACAATGTATATCTTTGTACTCATAGTTGCATTCTTGACATCTCAAACGTATCCTTCTGTTTTTTTGCTTGGATGGGTACTGACCTTGCTGTGGATCGTTAATCTATTACTGTTTGTGGTATGGATGCTAAACATCGTATATGCTATCAAAGAAAACAGAGCACGCAAAGCTATGAAACTATAAAGGTGTTAGTATGGCATTAAACATTGTACTTGTACAACCAGACATTCCTCAAAATACGGGAAACATCGCAAGGACATGTGCGGTAACAGGTGCAAGGTTGCATTTGGTAAAACCTTTAGGCTTTGAGATTGACAATAAACATGTAAGACGTGCAGGCCTTGACTATTGGGATGAGTTGGATATTTCGGTATATGAAAACCTTGAAGATTTCTTTGAAAAGAATCGGGATAGTACATTTTATTTTTTCACAACAAAAGGTAAACGGAACTATTGTGATGTGAAATATATAGATAGAGACTTCCTTGTATTTGGAAGAGAAACAAAAGGCTTGGATGAGAAGCTGATTAAAAAAAATTACAAAAACGCTATTCGTATTCCTATGAAAGAAAATATACGTTCATTAAACCTATCAAACTGTGTTGCAATAGCGGTTTATGAGGCATATAGGCAACTAGATTTTATAGATCTGTTGCAAGAGGGAAAGTTAACTTTTGAATAATCAATTTTTCAATTGACACGCATATTATATATATGATAGAATGGCTCAATAGCCGCACGAGGAAGGTTTTGAAAGTGATAGTTATATCCACCTTTACATCGGCGAGCCCTAACAATAGGAGGTAATATATGTACGCTGTTATAGCATCAGGCGGAAAACAGCAAAAAGTAATGGTCGGTGACACCATCTATGTTGAGAAAATCGACAAGAAAGATGGAACAAAAGTCAACTTCGATACATTGCTTTATGCAAATGGTGATGACATTCTAATCGGAGCACCTATCGTAAAAAATGTCACTGTCATAGGTAAGATTGTCAAGCAAGTAAGAAGCAAGAAAGTAATTGTTTTTAAATACAAGGCAAAAAAGAACATTCGCAAGAAAAATGGACACAGACAACCTTACACAGCTGTAGAAATCACAGCTATCAAGAAAGCTGAGAAAAAAGCATCAGTAAAAAAGACAGAAGCAAAAACTGAAGCAACGCCAATTAAAAAGGCTCTCGTAAAGAAAACTGAAGCAAAAGCTACCGCGAAACCAAAAACTGTCAAGAAACCAGTTAAAAAAGTTGAAGCAGAATAAATTAACTATTAGCGCAAAGGAGGCGAGGCAATATGGCACATAAGAAGGGCGTAGGCTCATCTAAAAATGGCAGAGAGAGCGAAAGCAAACGTCTTGGAACGAAACGTGGCGACGGACAATTTGTCACTGCAGGTTCTATTATCGTTCGCCAAAGAGGCACCAAGATTCACCCAGGAAATAACGTTGGAATTGGTGGAGATGATACATTGTTCTCCACAGTAGATGGTACTGTGAAATTTGAAAGAAAAGATAAAAAACGCAAGCAGGTAAGTGTTTACCCAATTGCACAATAGATTGTATTAGAGCCGCTCAATTTGAGCGGTTTTATTTTATAATTTTTTATTTATAGGGAGATAATAGCATGAGTGATAAAGTAATCAAACAAGGTTTAACATTTGACGATGTTTTGCTAATACCGGGAAAGAGTGAGGTGTTGCCTAGAGATGTAAAGATATCTACAAAGCTGGCGCCAAACATCACCTTGAAGATTCCACTTATGTCAGCAGCAATGGATACAGTCACCGATGCGCGAATGGCAATTGCGATGGCTCGTGAAGGTGGATTGGGAATTATTCATAAGAATATGTCAATAAAACAACAAGCAGCCCAAGTTGATAAAGTAAAAAGAAGCGAGCACGGGGTAATTACTGACCCATTCTTTTTATCTCCGGAGCATTTAGTATCAGATGCAATGTCACTCATGGAAAGATACAGAATATCAGGGGTACCTATCACTCATAATGGTATATTAGTTGGAATACTCACCAATCGTGATCTTCGCTTTGAAACAGATTTTTCAAAAAAGATTGATGAAGCAATGACTACAAAAGGATTGGTAACTGCCCCGGAAGGCACGGACCTTGAGGGTGCAAAGAAAATCCTAGCTAAGCATAGAATCGAAAAGCTGCCGATTGTAGACAAAGAAGGCAGACTTAAGGGACTCATCACCATCAAGGATATCGAAAAAGCAGTGAAATATCCCAATAGTGCCAAGGACGAAAACGGTCGACTGCTTGCGGGTGCCGCCATTGGTGCTACCGGCGATATGTTTGAAAGAGTATCTGAGCTTATGAAACAAAAGGTGGATATTATAGCTATTGATACTGCGCATGGACATTCTGTTAATGTTCTCAATCTTATTGAAAAACTGAAATCAAAACATCCAGAACTTACATTGATTGCCGGAAATGTTGCAACTGCAGAAGCAACATTGGACATAATAAATGCAGGTGCAGATATCGTAAAAGTAGGAATAGGACCTGGATCTATTTGCACAACTCGCGTGATTGCAGGCATTGGTGTTCCTCAGATTACAGCAATACTTGATTGTGCAGAAGCTGCTGCAAAACATGGTAAAAAAATCATTGCAGATGGTGGTGTGAAATATAGTGGTGATATTGTCAAAGCTCTCGCAGCAGGAGCAGGTGCTGTAATGCTTGGATCACTTTTTGCAGGTACAGAAGAGAGCCCGGGAGATACAGAGATATATCAAGGTCGTTCTTTCAAGGTCTATCGCGGTATGGGATCATTAGGTGCTATGGCAGAAGGAAGTTCTGATCGGTATTTCCAAGAAAATGAAAAGAAGTTTGTACCCGAAGGAGTTGAAGGTCGCGTACCTTATAAAGGCCCGCTTGCAGATACTGTTTTCCAATTGATGGGAGGTCTCAGACAAGGTATGGGTTACTGTGGAACAGCTACTTTAGATGATCTATCCAAGAATGGGAAATTCCTTAAAATTACAGGAGCAGGCTTGGTCGAGAGTCATCCGCATGATATCTATATTACAAAGGAATCACCAAATTATTCCGCTAGATAGTTTTATTGTCAAATTATTTGATAATTAAACTAAAGTGATATAAAATAGACACAATATAATGTTTTGGGGAGGATTTTATGAATGTAAAAATTATTGCTGATTCGACTTGTGATTTACCTGAGGAACTAATAAAAAAATACGATATTGATATAGTGAATCTATATGTAATGCTTGACGAAGTCAGTTATGTTGATAAACTTGAAATGACACCGGATAGACTTATTGAGTGGTCGAACAAAACGAAGAAAACACCTAAAACTTCGGCACCAACAATTGAGGATTACATGAATGTCTTCAAGCCATATGTAGATAAAAAACAAGATGTTGTGTTCGTTAGTGTATCATCTGTGCTTTCTGCAACGTGTCAGAATGCATTTTTTGCATCAAATACTCTTGAAAAAGCGACTATAAAAGTAGTAGATGGGAAAAATGTTACAACAGGTACAGGTTGTGTTGTATTAAAGGCTGCAGAACTTGCACAACAAGGTAAGTCAGCTGATGAAATAGTTGAAGCTTTAGAGGAAATGATACCTAAAGTAAAAGCAAGTTTTATATTTGACAATCTTGAAT
The DNA here is from genome assembly GCA_023139005.1 of Clostridiales bacterium. Lineage (GTDB taxonomy): Bacteria > Bacillota > Clostridia > Christensenellales > UMGS416 > JAGLOK01. Next base: position 11,231 of record JAGLOK010000100.1, read on the forward strand.
TTTTAAAGCGTGGTGGTAGATGTTCAGCACTAAAAGCGTTATCTGCAAGTGCTCTAAAAATCAGACCTAAAGTTGATGTTATTGATGGAGAGATGATTCCTGGCGAAAAATTCAGAGGGTCACTAGAAAAAGTAGTTGCAAAATTTTGTGACGGTATGCTAGAAAACCTAGATGAAATTGATTCTGAATTTGTATTTGTTGAGGAAACTCAAGATAATTATGGATTAGTTGATGTGATATATGAAAAGATAAAAGAGAAGAATTACTTTAAAAACATCTATAAAGCAAAGGCGGGATGTATCATAACAGCACACAGTGGACCAAATGCATATGCAATCGTATATGTTAAGAAGTAGATAATACACATTTCCATAACAGAATGTAGTAATAGATATCCTAAATCTAGCTTTTGTTCATTTTTAAGATTGAGAATGAACAAGAGTTTAGTGGTATAATAAGAGAATATTGAATGTTTTACCTACATTTATACTAGGAAAGCAAGCTATAAATACAGCATGTATTGGGTTATTAACATAATCAAAAATTATCTAGAAAATATAAAGGAAGTCATATGCAACAAAAAGTAATCGTACTAGATTTTGGAGGACAGTACAATCAATTGATCGCGCGCAGAGTGCGTGAAGCAAATGTGTATAGTGAAATATTTGCCTATACAGCCTCAATTGAACGTATTAAAGAATATAATCCATCTGGGATTATATTAACCGGAGGACCAAAATCAGTTTATGAAGAAAATGCACCGAAAATAGATAAAAAGCTATTTGAATTAGGGATACCAATTCTGGGGATTTGTTATGGAAACCATATCATGGCAAAGGCACTCGGTGGAATAGTTGAAAGTGCAGAACTATCTGAATATGGACATAGAAAAGTCGCTTTAAATACAGATTGTCTGTTATTTAAAGGGTTAGATAGCGAAAATATTTGTTGGATGAGCCATACTGATCAATTAGGTAGAGTACCAGAGAGGTTTAAGATTGCTGCACATACTGAGACTTGCCCCATTGCAGCGATGTATAATGAGGATAAAAAACTCTACAGTGTACAGTTTCATCCTGAAGTTATGCATACGCAAAACGGTCAGAAAATGCTCGAAAACTTCCTATATGAAGTCTGTGGATGTTCAAAAAGCTGGACGATGGAAAACGTAGCATACCAAAAGATCGAAGAGATCAAGCAACAAGTAGGCGACAAGAAAGTACTACTTGGACTATCCGGTGGGGTAGATTCTTCTGTTGCTGCGGTTCTACTATCCAAAGCTATAGGCAAGAACTTAACATGTATATTTGTAGACCATGGTCTTTTAAGAAAAGACGAAGGCGATGAAGTTGAAGCGATGTTTGCAGAAGGTTTTGATTTGAATTTTGTCAGAGTCAATGCACAAGATCGTTTTTTAAGTAGATTAGTTGGTATTATTGATCCTGAAGAAAAGCGTAAAATAATCGGCGAAGAGTTTATCCGAGTGTTTGAAGAAGAAGCGAGGAAAGTGGGACATGTAGATTTCTTGGCACAAGGTACGATATATCCAGATGTAGTTGAATCCGGTGAAGGTCATGCTGATGTAATTAAGAGTCATCATAATGTGGGAGGACTTCCGGACGTCGTAGATTTTGATGATATTATTGAACCACTTCGTGAGTTGTTTAAAGATGAAGTAAGAGCAGTTGGGCTTGAAATAGGCCTTGACGAATCTCTAGTTTGGAGACAACCATTTCCAGGACCTGGGCTTGCCATCAGGATAATAGGCGATATTACAAAAGAAAAGCTTGATACACTTCGAGAAGCAGACTATATATTTAGAAATGAGATTTCAGAAGCAGGGCTTGATCGAGACATATGGCAGTACTTTGCGGCATTGACTAATATCCGTACTGTAGGTGTCATGGGTGATGCCCGTACATACGACTATGTGCTGGCACTGCGTGCTGTAACGTCTGTAGATGCGATGACAGCAGATTGGTCTCGCATACCTTATGATGTGTTAGCCAAGATATCCAATACCATTATCAATGAAGTTGCGGGGATTAATCGAGTTGTTTATGATATTACAAGCAAACCGCCGGGGACGATTGAGTGGGAGTAGCCTACGTTGTGACAGGTGGCTTACATGTTAACATTATAGTTTAGTAAACACGAAACAACGTACTCTATAGTGAGATTTGAATGAGTTCGTTTTCTCGGATTGCGTTGAAACTGCAAGCATTCTTACCTTGATTGTTATAACCGCTATAGTGATATCTAGAATACCCTTTATATATTATAAGGGGATATTATTAGCTTAATAGCAAAAAATCTTTTATGAACCTGTTTTTATAGATTCAATATCTGTTTTGTGTGTTTTTCAGCTAACAAAATTGTTTATATTTGTTTAAAGCATCTGCTTAGAATGTTTTCTCTTTGGTATTTTTTTTATATCTTTTTTCAATCATATAATATAAAGCAGGGATAACAAAAATCGTTAATAAGGTTGAGGTTGCCAGTCCGCCAATTAATGTAATTGCCATTGGATTAAAAAACTCTCCGCCATATAATGCTAATGGAATTAGTCCAAAAATCGTCGTAACACTCGATAATGTTATTGGTCTGATGCGTCTTTCCACAGATTTATAACATGCTTTTTTTAACCCGACACCTTGTTCTCTGGCTTTATTTATATAGTCAATCAATAAGATACCTGCATTTACCACAATACCCATTAGCGCTATCGCACCAAATACAACTGTAAAAGAAATATTGGCATTAAATATAATCGCCGCAATTCCGGAACCTATCAAACTAAGTGGAATAGTAGATAACACGACAAGCGGCTGCAAGAATGAATTAAATTGAATGAGCATGATAACATATATAAGTATAATTGCAACTATTGCCGCTATGCCTAATTCCACAAATGACTCCACCATTAGTTCCTTTTCACCGCCATATGCTATATCCACATTACCGCTGTCAATATCATCAATCTCATTGTCAATATCACTTTGCAATAAAATAGAATCAATACCATGTTCAGCATTAATGCTTATCGTAATTTGATAATCACCATCTTTGGTTGATACGGTATATAATGATTCTTTACTCGTTATTTCCCCAAATTTATCAAGCGGTAATTTATCCGTTTTGCTTTGGATATAGATACCACTACTTGCTAATTTTTCAAGGCTGTCAATATTAGTTTTAAGAACTATATCCATTTTTTCACCATTAGGAATATATTCACCATTAACAGTTGATGCTAAATAATCTTTCATTTGCATTTGAACATCTATTGCAACAGTGTCATTTTGTGCGATTTTATTTCGATCAAGTTCAATAATATATTTTTTTTGATAATTAGGATAGGCAATATGGTAGGATTTTATCCCATCAATATAATGTAATTTTTCTTCGATTTTCTCAGCTGTTTTAATCGTTTCATCCATATCTTTTGAAGATAGAATAATCTCAATTTCATCTGAGGTTGGACCTAACATCAATTCCTGCACAGAAACTTTTCCATTGAGCTGAGCAAATTCTAAATCTTCTTCAATATCTTTCATAAGAGATTCCATCCTGCTATAAGGTATATCAAAATGAGCATATACTCTGCCAGTAGTTGGCAATTCGTTTAATGAAGATGCCGAATTATCAAATCTTGGCAAGTCACCTCCAACAGAATAAGCTAAATATTCAATATCATTATATGCTTTTACAACATCCACAATTTCTTTGGCATACACTTCAACTGTTTTATCCTCCAGAGTACCTGTATATTCGTAATTTATATAAATGATACTATCTTCAGCGGATGGGAACAGCTTTACTGGCTGCATTAAAATAGTAGCTGTCAAAGAACAAATAAGAACTAAAAAACTTATGCTTATTACCAACACCGGTCTCTTTAAAGATCCATGCACAGCCTTACTCAATAGTTTTACATATCCCTTTTTTCTTTTCTTGGACATTTTTTTAGATTTTTTTACATATAGTTTTGCTGCAAGTACAGGCGTTACTACCATAGCTACTATATATGATAGTGATATTGCTATTATCACAGTTATCGGTAAACCAAACATCATTTTACCGATAACTCAGGGTAACAGCAACAGCGGGATAAAAGCAGCTATTGTTGTAAATGTAGAAGCGAGTACAGGCATTGCATTTTTTTTGATTGCAATACTGACAGACTTCTTTTTACTCTTGCCCTGGTCTAAATAATATTGAATTGACTCGCTTATAACTATTGAATTATCCACAATAATTCCGATAGTTATTATTAACCCCGTAATTGAAATTATCTGTAATTGCTGTCCGGACATAAATAATCCTAAAACCGTTGCAAATATTATTAATGGAAATGTGAATGCTATAGACAAGGCATTTCTATATCCCAACCCAATTAAAATAATAATCAGCACAAATATTAACCCTTGAACCAAGCTGTTGTTAACTTCGTTCATCGAATCGCTGACATAATCAGGCTGGAAAATCATTACTTCAATATCAAAATCCCTATAATCATGGCTAAAATCATTAATTGTATCTGTTAATTCATCACCTAATCTTGTGAAATCTAAACCCTCTTTAAAATATGCAGACACAAAAGTCGCTTCTCTTCCGTCTACATAAAAAGCTTTATTGCCTTTTTCACTGACGACTTCAATTTGAGCAACATCTTTAAGAAGTATGGGCTTGACTGTATTCGTTTGCGGATCGGTTATAATAGCACCGATAACTAAATTCTTAATATCATCTATACTTTTATATATCATAGGTGCTTCAACACCTATAGCGCTGCCTTCGCTTTCTATCTTGCCGACAGGTATGCTCATTCCATTTGCAGTCAAAGAGTCTGAAATATTTTTCATTGTTATTGGATATTTGTCGAGTTTCTTTATATCGACTGTTATTTGCAGGTGCTCACTTGATAAGCCGTCAGTATCAACAGATTTAATTTCTTCAATATCCCTGATTTTATTGGCAAGCTCCTGAGCAACAATTTCTATGTCCTTTATATCAGCGGTTTTTGAAGTTACAGAATATACAGCATGAGGGAAATCAAATAAAGAACGGAATGTCGGATCTAAAACTCCATCAGGAAAATTAATTTCATTTATTTTTTGTGTAAGTTCAGTCCACATTTCCTCAGGATTAGGGTGTCTTACATCTAAAATGATATTTACCAGAGCAAAATTATCATAAGTGCTTGCAACAACACTATCAACATCTTCAATTCCTAAAACAACATGTTCCATCGGTGTAACTACATAGTCATATACTTCCTCTGCAGTAAAGCCAGGCGCAACTATTTGATAACTGCCAACAGGTGGTACGGTATCTGGCATCTTCTGTTTCGGTATGGTTATATAGCTATAAACCCCTGCTATCATCAAAACAACACATATAAATATGATTATTTTTGATTTATTTAGTACTATTTTAGTAAATTTCATTTTACCACCTCTGAATTATTTAAATGGACTCTGTCTATTAATAATTTTTATCTGAGCAAATTTCAACTATGTATTTGCAACTTAATTCATAAGAAATGGTAATTCCTCTACCATTTCCAAAGACTTATATGAAGACTTATCATCTAGTCCAAGCAATATTTGAACTGAAATTCCAAAGATTGCTCCAAAAATAAATTGTGCTAATGTTTCTGAGGACTCATGTTTGCTATTGATATTATGATTATTAGCAGAAATATTATTTTTGATAATCTCAATTATTTTTTCATAAAGTTCTTTAAGAAGTAGTTTAAAAGCAGGTATCCATAAAGCTTGAGCTGTAAAATCAATAAATAATTTTAATAGCTCTGGTTTTTTATAGCTCAAATCTTTAAAATATTCTACTAAAGAAGTTAATTTATTTTCATTGTTTGTATTTGAATTAAGTTTTTTTTCAATTTCATGCAAATATTGATATGACATTGAGTTTATGACTTCTATAAAAAGACCTTCTTTATTTTTAAAATAATAGTTTAGTTGACTCAAAGCAACATCAGCTTCTTTTGCTATATCTCGCATTGAGACATTGGCATAGCCTTTTGCAGATAAACATTCAAAAGCTGTTTTAAGAATTTTTTGGGATTGAGCTTTTTTACTTTCTTTTGCATTCATTATTTATACCTCCGTTTTGATTCGTACGTGCGCATTAAATCGTACGAACGACCTAAATCGTAACACGATAAGTTATATAGGTCAAATAAAAATAAATATGCATCATATATTGTATTTATTAACTAAACTACTCGAGACACAACTTGTTATGAGTTATTAGCTTCTTGCATGATACTAAAAACTCCACAAACCACAAAACCCACTAAATACATATAATATATAGGCAAAACACTCCAATTAACACTACCAAATACCGAGTGAGAGCAGAAATTCAATTCAAATTCACTTTATTTGAAT
>JAGLOK010000101.1 GCA_023139005.1 Clostridiales bacterium
TATTCATCAATAATGCGATCTATGGAATGACTGGAGGTCAAATGGCACCAACTACCTTAGAAGGACAAGTCACCACAACTTCACCTTATGGACGTCAAGTAGAGCAAACAGGTAATCCACTTAAAGTGTGTGAAATGCTTGCTACGATAGATGGTGCAAAATACTTAGAAAGAGTAGCAGCAAACAATGTGAAAAACGTGAAAGCTGCAAAAAAGGCAATCAAAAAAGCATTTCAAATGCAAATTGATAAAAAAGGGTTCTCAATGGTAGAGGTATTATCTACCTGCTCAACAAACTGGGGACTTTCTACAATAGACTCACTACGATGGCTTGAAGAAAAGATGATCCCATATTTTCCTCTAGGAGTTTTTAAAGGAGGAGAAGAATCATGACACAACAAATCATTATCGCAGGCTTTGGTGGACAAGGAATCATGTCATTGGGGCAAATGCTCTGCTATTCTGGAATGCAGGAGGGAAAAGAGGTGTCTTGGCTCCCATCGTATGGTCCTGAAATGCGTGGAGGTACTGCTAATTGCCATGTAATTATATCAGACGAACCTGTTGCATCTCCGATTGTTTCTATTGCAGATGTTGTAATGGCAATGAACCTACCGTCTCTTGATAAGTTTGAAGAAAGAATAAAACCAGGTGGTAAGCTTTTCATTAATTCATCTCTTATCAGTAAAAAAGCAACACGCACGGATATTGATGTTTACTACATTCAAGCCAACGATATCGCTAATGAGCTTGGCAATTCTCGTATCGCAGGTATGGTAATGCTAGGTGCATACTTGAAGTTAAGCACTATTGTGAAACCAGAAAGCATCATTGAATCGTTAAAGAAGGTTCTCGGGAAGAAAAAGGAAAAACTAATACCAATTAATGTACAAGCACTACAAAGAGGTATGGAACTGGTATAAAACATGCTTTCATCATATAAAAAAGAGGCCACACGGTGGTCTCTTTTCATATAACTAATTTATGTTATACTATTTGACATAGATTTATAGAGGGCGAGTTTAGCATGAAAGCATTATTAATAGTTGATGTTCAAAATGGATTGACTGCTAGAAAACTTCATAAAAAGGAACTATTTATAGAGAGCATCAACAAAGAGATAGATGAGTTTAGATCAAATAATGATTTAATCATTTTTGTGCAACATGAAAACAAGCAACTAATTAACGGTACAAAAGACTGGGAAATTGACAATAGGATGAACAGTTCAAGTAATGATTTGTTTTACACAAAAACTCAAGGAAATGCTTTCTCAAATGAAACACTTGTTGCTAATTTGAAGGAATGCAACATAAGTGAAATACTAATATGTGGACTAGTATCTCATGGTTGTATTGCACATACATGTAGGGGTGGGATAGAATTGGGATTCAATATTAGATTGTTAAAAAATGGTCATACGAACTGGCATAAGGATGCTGCAAATAAAATTATGGAAGCTGAGAAAGCTTTAGAAGCTATTGGAATAAATACAATACAAATAAAACAATAAAAAACAGTGTAATAAGTATTATGAAGAAGTATGAGTAATCATAAAATAACAACTGTTGGAGATAGCACAACTACTGTTATTTTCAAAGGAATTGAAATTAGACAACGAAAAATATCTGCAATTAATTTTGACGAGGATGTATTTAAGCAACTATGAATAAGATAACAATCACTAAAAAACAAGCTAGAAGATTCATGCTAATGAAACAGGGATTATATGGTGATAAAATATTTTCAGGCAAGCAAGGTATATACGACTATATTAAGCAAGCAAGTTGTATTCAGTATGATCCTATTGATGTATGTGGAAAGAATCATGAGCTGGTATTGCAATCCAGAGTTAAAGGGTTTGAAAAACATCAATTATTCGAGCTTTTGTATAAAGAAAGAAAATTATTTGACTGGCTTGATAAATGTATGTGTATATGCTTAACAAGCGATTGGCCATATTTCAAGCATGAAAGAGATCGAACAATTCAAAGCTCTAGGAATAAAAGTGATATTGACAAGGTTGCAAATGATGTTTTGGATTTTATTAAAGAAAAAGGACCAGTATGTTCATCAGACCTTGAATATAAGCATAAAATTGATTGGTATTGGGCACCAACATCATTTTCAAGAGCAATATTAGATACGTTATATAAACGTGGAGAGCTAGTATTCAGCCATAAAAAGAATACAAGAAAATATTATGACTTGACAAGTAGACATATTCAAAAAGAACTAATCAATGCTGTTAATCCAAACAGGACAGACATTGATATATTAAAATGGCATGTCTTAAGGCGAATTGGTAGTGTAGGGATGCTTCATAATAATTCAAGTTATGCATTTATTGGTATAAGAGGACTTAAAGCAAAAGAGCGAAAGCAAGTATATGCAGATTTGATTGAAGAAGGAATTGTTAATGAACTTATGGTAGATGGAATCGTGAAACCTTTTTATTTCGAAAAATCTGATGAGCATATACTTGAAAAAGCGATTTCATCGAATGAAACTTCAAATAGAATTGAATTCATTGCACCTCTTGATAACCTGCTCTGGGACAGGAAGATAGTTGAAGAAGTGTTTGAGTTCTCTTATAAGTGGGAGATATATACTCCAATTGTTGATAGAAAATATGGATACTATGTATTGCCAATTCTATTTGATGATTCATTTGTCGGTAGAATTGAGTTAAGAAGAAATAAAGAAGAAAACAAATTCGAGATGAAAAACATTTGGTGGGAAAATGAAGAGAATAATAGTACTGATCTTCTACAAAAAATAGAAGATCATACTAAAGAGTTTTCTGACATGATGTATTAAGAGGTCTTAATAATTTAGAAGGAGTGCTGTATTGAAAATAATAGTTTTTTCAGATTCTCACGGCGACACAGAATCTATGAGTGCAACTGTAATCAAAGAGAAACCGGATATGATTATACATTTAGGTGATAACTTGAAAGATGCTCAGAAACTTAATATGCTATTTCCGAATATTCCAATAGAGTGGGTAAGGGGAAACACAGACTTTATGGATTATTACATTACAGAGAATCATTTGCTCATAAAAGAAAAATTAGTATTCATCACACATGGACATACCTATCGTGTTAAATGGAGCAAGAAAGACGTAAAGCAGAAGGGAATTGATGATAATGCAGATATTGTACTTTTTGGACATACTCATGAAAGCTATCTAAAGCAATACGAAAACATCTGGTTTATGAATCCAGGAAGTATTGGTCAAAGATATATGCGAAAGACAAGTGCAACATATGGCATAATAAATATTCTCAATAATTCTATTGAGTGCAATATTCATAAATTTGAAATTGAATAATAAATATTCAAATATATGTTTGTTTCTAAATGAATAATATGATTTAATATAACTATGATAAGTACCGTTCATATAACAATTATTATAGGAGAGTGAGATTGATGAATTGTAAACAATGTAATTTTGAATTAGTTGACGGTGTAGATATATGTCCACAATGTGGGGCATCGCAGTCTGGTGTTTCAAATGAGACAGCTGGTGTTTCTATGGAATTACCAACTACAAAACCACCTAAGAAAGAAGTTAAGAAAAAAGCAACTCCTGCTGTAAAAAAGGACGCAAAAAAGACTGCAAAAAAAGCGCAAGAAGTCATAAAAAATGATGAAGATAAGATTGTAAAAGCATCATCAAGTTCAGCAGAAGGCATGAGTGAAGCAGTTGAAACTGTTAAAGAAGAAAAAGGAAAGAGCAAAATATGGCTTTACCTTGTGATCATTGCAGCGTTTATTATCGTAGTGTTTGCAGCATATAGCTTAATAGCCTTGGATACTTCAGATGAGGATGCATCCTATGTTATGCTTGCATCATCTGAGGATGAGGTGTTCATACTCGATGGAGACAAGTTAGTACCACTTGTTGAGGATATTCCAGAAGAGCTCACAGGACGAGAGATCATGATAGCAAAAGATGCAAATAGTTTTTATGTAATCAATGATGCAGAGATGGATGACGAATACGGTGACTATACGGGCGATCTTATTCTTTTGAAATCGAATGGTAAGGAAACTGAGGTTGATGAAGATGTTGTAGTTGGATCTCAAGTTATGGTTGGGAAAATACTGTGGTACATAAAGGCAGATGATGAGGAGTCAATTCTTTGTAGCTATGATGGCAGAAAAGTTGTTGAAGTAGCTCAAGAGGAGAATCTGGACACTTGGATAGGAACTGACAAATCAGGTGAAGCATATTATGTTGTATCTGATTTTAGTAAAGATGATTTAGAATATGAAGTATTCTTTGTATCAAATGACGATAGTGATTCCATTATGGAAGATGCTTTCCTAGTTGCAGTGAGTAGTGATTTCAAGAAAGTGTTACTAGTTGAAACTAAGGGTGATGATAATACATTAATAATCTATGATGGGAAAGATGATTTTGATGTTATTGATAATGTACAAGATTTATCAATCGATCCAGAAACATTCAATATGCTGGTTATTGCAGATGAGGAAGATAGGCAGTTATACTATATTCCATACAAGAAGGGTGAAATCGAACTGGATGATGAAGTTGAAGAAATTGTGAACATGCCAAACATGAGCGCTACCTATGAAAATCCAATCGGTGACATGGTGTATTACATCAAGGATGATGACTTGTATGTAGCAGATATCAAAGGAAATGATACAGACAGAATACTTAAGAACGCTGATGAGCTGCAAGTATTGAACCACGACAACGAAGATCAAGAAATCGTATATGTAGATGATGATGAGATTGTTAGACTTAACTATCACAACTTAAAAGAGAAGACCATAGAGCTACCTGATGCAAATGATTTGATGTCATATCAGGTGAGAACATACGGTGACTGGTATGTCTATAGAACAGAAGATAACAAGGAGATATTTGCATACAATGGTAGGAAAGATGCAATAGAAATATCTGATGATGCAGATGAAATCTTATCATTCCAGATCATAGTTGATGGTAAATATATATTGTGGGACACGTACGATCAAGAACTCATAGTTTCTAGTTTCAAAGAGAAAAGTGATGAAGAAATTGATGATGATGTATACAGGTATTGGGTAACAAATGCTAACAGTATCTATTATATTAGCGACTATGATGACGACGACGGTACAGGCGACTTGTATTATCTGCCCAAAATAGGCAAAGATGCAGAGAAGATAGAAAAGGATATCGCCACTATATTTAGGTTATACTACGAATAATATAAAATAATATAGAAGTTAAAGATCCGGAGCGATATGCTTCGGATTTTTTTGTTTTATTTTATACAATATTCTTTTTTGTAGAACTTTAGCATAACAATGTATGAGTTTTGACTAATAATAATGCATATCGTATAATTTACATAATTACAAGATATATAGCGTAGCTGATACAAGTTCAACAGAAAATCATATTGTTATTTATACCGATAATTGTAATATCAAATTGCTTTAGATTTCATTGTTTCAGTTATATAAACATGATATAATATCGCAACTTATTCATAAAGGAAATAATTTTTTATGGATGAAATTAACAAGAAGAATAGAAGCATAAATATATTCATTGTTCTATCAATAATTATATTAATGTTTTGGAACTACAGAACAGTATTGCTAACAAGATTTAATTTTTCTGCATATGTTGTAGCACATTGGGGTATTAGCTACGATAGTGGTTTCATTTTAAGAGGATTACTAGGTGAAATTTGCACTTCAATATTTGCCCAAATAACACCTGAGATTATTTTTGTTATATCAGCTAGTTTAGCACTATTGCTCTTAATCTTTTTTAGTTACATATTCATAAACATATATAAACAAAATCCAACCAAATCTTCTTTATTGTTAATACTGTTCTTAATCTCACAACCGAGTAATATTCGGTGGTGGGTAACTAAAACATTATTTGGCAAGATAGATTCAATTTTGATGATTCTATTCATTTTATCTGTATTTGTTATAATAAAAATGAGAAATATCAAACTTATTTGTCTTATAAATATTATCCTATCAATAATAGCTATGTTATTTCACGAAGCATATGTTGTATTTTATTGTGCCACTATATTTGCATTGATATTCTACAAGGATAATTATAGTTCTGATAAATTGAGGGTAAATAGTTTACTTTATTGTATACCTGTGTTGGTTGGATTTGTCATCATAACAAGTTTAGGAAAACCCTCAATACCACATGAAGTATTAGTTGAGATGATTAAGTCAAACCTTGATCAAACCATTAGATATGAGAGTATCAATTTGACAGCAATTCAATACTCGTCAGTATCAGAAAAAATTGCTATAGTAACAAAGTTCTTGAAGGAAACACCCAAAAATATAATTAGTTCAATATTAACAATCTTATATTTAGCACCTTTATCTGTAGTTTTTATTACTATATTAATAAAAAAAGCCAGAAAAGATAAAAAGACGCACATCATATTTTCCCTATTACTATTGGGAGTAAGCTGCTTAATACCATTAGTCTCTGCACTTTTCGGATATGATTTTTTCAGATGGCTAGGAATATCTGTGATATGTGTTAGTTCAGTACTCATTGCAACTGTCTATATTGATGGAGATATGAATGCAATAATCAATAAACTGTTTGCTAAGAGATGGAAGATAATTCTACCAATTAGCTTAGTATATTTATTTGGTGGTAATCTTGGTGCATTAATAAGCACACCATTAATTGAGAGAGTATCTTATGTGATACTCCATTATATTTCTTGATACCAGTCATATCGTTAACTTTAATCTTATAAAAGCCTTGATGTAGCAATTGAAAAATCCGGAGTGATATGCTTCGGAGTACTTTGTACAAAAGTAAAGTATATATAACATTTGCATAACAATACTATTATGATTCCAATGTTTTATATAAGCAAGCAGCCACAGTTGGTCAATATGTTTCTCATTGGTATGATGCAATCTGTTTACAAAAGTGGTCATTAGGTAAAAGATGAATTTATATAAAAGAATAAAGAGGATTGTAGCAGATGCTGGATGATTAGTAATGTACTTACTTACAGCATTTTAAGACAATATAACATGATGACGCCTTCTATCGATTAAAGATGGAGGGTGTTTTTGTAATAGTAAAAAGCAAATAGCAATGCATAGTGATATGATACTTGAATTGAGTAGCAATAAAAACTTGTCTGGAAATCAGATTGTTAAAAATAACTATAGTAATAATGGATATAAGTTTTTGACTAATAATAATGCATAACGTATAATTTACATAATTAATCCATTTTGCAAATTGACGAAAGGGACACCTAAATGGTATTTTCAAGTTTAACATTTTTGTTATTGTTTTTACCTATTTTTTTAGCGCTGTATTTTGTTGTTGGCAACATACACTGGCGCAATGGTGTTTTGCTAATCTTTTCATTGTTATTTTACGCATGGGGTGAACCTGTTTGGATTCTTGCAATGCTTTTTTCTACAGCTGTAAATTATGGTTGTGGATTGGTGATTGTTAAGACAAAGAGTTCGCGCAAAAAAAAGCTTGTCCTTGCTTTGGGTATCATAATATCACTTTCATCATTGGTATATTTTAAATATTCTGCATTCTTTGTAAACTCTATCACGACATTATTTTCGCTATCATTTGAGCTACCGACATTACTTTTGCCCATAGGAATATCCTTTTATACTTTCCAAATACTCACATACACTATTGATGTATATAGAGGTGATGCGCCTGTGCAAAAGAATCCTCTGAATCTGTTGCTGTATGTGAGTTGCTTTCCACAGCTAATCGCAGGTCCAATCGTTCAATATGCAGATATTGCATCATCGATAACAGATAGAGAATCTTCTATGGATGATTTCTCCCAAGGTATGCGACGCTTTGTTGTTGGACTTGGTAAAAAGGTGCTCATCGCCAATATCTGTGGTGAAGCAGTAGAAGCACTAACAGCCTCTTCGGGTGTATCAGTTGCAGGAGCTTGGCTTATGACACTGCTACATGCATTGCAGATATACTTTGACTTTTCTGCATACTCAGACATGGCAATCGGTATTGGTCGGATGATCGGCTTCAAATATAAGGAGAACTTCAACTATCCCTATATTGCTCACTCAATAACAGAGTTTTGGAGAAGATGGCACATGTCACTTTCGGGATTCTTTCGAAAGTATGTATATATTCCGTTGGGTGGTAACCGCAAAGGCAATGGGCGAACAGCACTTAATATTCTCATTGTATGGTCGCTTACAGGGCTATGGCATGGTGCAAGTTGGAATTTTGTACTTTGGGGTGCTTACTATGGTGTGTTATTATTGCTTGAAAAATTTGTATTTCATAAAATACTAGAAAAAACACCAAAACCAATTAGGCATTTGATAACGCTAGTTGCAGTTTTATTTGGATGGGCAATATTTTACTATACAGACACCGGTAGCATGATAAACCAGATTAGTGCAATGGTCGGTATTGGCGCTGAACTTATCGACGCTACAACACTGACTGTGCTGAAAAAGTATTCATTCTTCCCGTTACTTGCGATGATACTGTCAATGCCAATACTTCCTGCTATAAAAGTACAACTTGAAAAGAAACCTTGGCTTGAAAAAACCGGAAATATTGTGGGGACAATTTTATTAACTTTGGTACTCGTGTTGTCATTGTTATTCTTAGTTGGTGAAAGTTATAATCCGTTTATATACTTCAGATTTTAAAGATTACTAATAAACACTGCAAATAATTACTTTGCTTTAAATAATTTAGATAGGCTATTTTTTGTAAATACCATGGAAGGCATGACATGAAACAAAAAACTTCATTCATAATAACGCTATGGTGGATACTCCTTATGATTTTCCTCTGTGGAATGTTACTATGGATTGCTCCCCGTGAAGAACGCATGAGTGAATCTGAAAACCGTATACTTGCAGGAGCGCCTAAACTTAACTTCCAAACAGTACTTGATAGTACTTTTATGGGAGGAGTTGAGCGCTTCATTTCTGATGGATTTTTCCAAAGAGAAAAACTGATTGAGGTATCTGCAAATATTAAAAGTGTATTTAATATGCAAAGCGTGGATGACATACTTGAACAAGATATGGAGCAGGCTGTCAATGAATTTGTTGAAGAACCCTCTGAACTAGAAATAGAACAACCCACTGATAACCTTGTAGATATTACAGCACAACCTGTAACAGCTATAGTAACACCAACTCCTACAGATGCAACTTCAAACACATCAGAGTATCAAATCAAAGAAACATATACACTCTGGATGGAGTTATCAGATGGCAGTACACATACTGCATACGAATATTCAATAGAAAACCTTGATAAAGCAATTGAGGCAATGAATGCCTATAGACAAGTACTACCTGAAGATGGCACTCTCCACTTTATGCAAATACCTTACGCTGCAACTGCAAATCGCTTAGTGTACCGACAGGACAAGTATGTAGGATGGGGCTGTGACGCAGAAGAATATATGCGTACTAAAGCGGTTCCCGGTGTAATCCTGCATAGTGGTACAGATATATTGGAGCCCTATCTACTCGAACAAGAAGGACTATATTTTCGTACCGATTACCATTGGGCACCATTGGGTGCTTACTATGCACATGTTGGAATCATGCAAGCACAAGGAATACCTACTGTAGATTATGATTCTTATGACTATACAATTCATGAAGAATTTCTCGGCAGAACATACACTGAAAATCCCACACCTCAATTAAAAGAACTTGCAGATAGATTGGAAGTTTGGCATCCGATACTTCCTACACAGAGCTATGTAATCAGCAACCTAACAAAGCAAACAAATGCAAAGCTTATGAACTACGATGTAGATCGATATATTGCCTATCTTGGTGGAACTTATGGACCTTGGCGTAGGTTTGTTACAGGGGCTGATACCGGTCGTAGGGCACTGATTGTTTCAGATTCTTTCGGGAATGCATTTGCACCCTATATGTTCCCATACTATGAGGAAGTACATATGCTTGACCTTCGTCCTGCATACTATGATAAACAAACGGCTGGAGCATCTGTAAAAGCTTATATAGAGCAATATGAGATTGACGATATATACATCATACTTGCAACATCTTCAAGCATGAATACAATGTATATGCGCAATTATTTATTAAAATATTTGGAGTAATGAGATGGGAAAAACCCGAAAAGAAAGAATAAAAGAAAAGAGATTTGTGCAAATTGTCGTACTAGTATCGCTAATTATACTGGTAGTTATTGTCGTATTCACAGTAAGGGAAGTCAATATATGGCCTGACAAAATGATTGCGAAAATTGAAAAACAGATAGAACTAAAAAAATATGCATATTCACTAGAACTTATCGATGAGGTAGAAGAACGCATCTCAGATATATCTGTAAAGAAGTATAAAGATGAATGCAACTATAATATCGCTATTGATACATTAAATAATGGCAACATCAAAAAAGCACGGTATCAATTTAAAGTGCTTGAAGGGTATGCAGATTCAAAGAAGATGATAAATGAATGTGATTACCAACAAGCAAGTATAATACTTGAAAATGGTGACTTTTCAAGTGCTTTGATCGCCTTCAGTTCATTATCCGAGTATAAAGACTCTGATGACAAGATACTATTATGCAGATATGAGATCGCATCT
>JAGLOK010000102.1 GCA_023139005.1 Clostridiales bacterium
GATTCATCGAGTCGTGCAGACTTTATAGCACTTGAAATAACAGGAGTAAAAGACATCGTAGAAGCCTATAAAATAATTGCAGATATGAATGCTGAGCAACAACAGGAATATGCACGCCTAGCAAGTGTAAGACGTTCGCTTCCTGTAGACGTGCTTGCAATTGGTGCATATCATACTGTAGGCTTAAAAAAAGATGGAACAGTCATTGCAACGGGTGCAAACGATGACTTGCAATGCGCTGTTCAAGACTGGAGTAATGTAATTGCAATTGATGCAGGGGCACAACATACACTTGGACTTAAAGTGGATGGAACTGTTGTTGCAACAGGATCAAATGCATATGGGCAGTGTGATGTTGGTTCGTGGCGTGACATCGTACAGGTTGTTGCAGGCGCATATGATAGCTATGGATTAAAAAGCGACGGGACAGTGCTCGATACAGGGTTTCATACAAATGATGCACTTGATGGGCTCAAGGACATCAAATATATTACAGCTGGATCTTATGCGGCGGCTTGTGTGAATGATAACGGAACAATAATTTGCACATATCCATCAATCAACATTGGTGATGTGGATGATGTTGTTGAAGTAGGTGTATCTACAGGATATATGATAGCACTCTCAGGCGATGGGTTGGTTACATTAACCATTGACGGATTTCCTCTGTGGAAGGATATCATTGCGATATCTGCAGGGAGTACAGGAGTTATTGGAATACAATCTGACATGCAGATTGTAGCTTATTTCTTCAGATCATCGGATATTATACTTATTGACGATACTAATGATATAGTAGCTGTAGAAGTAGGAGGTGCGCATCATGTTATTTTGAAAAAAGATGGAAGTATACTTGCCTATGGACGCAATTCTGAGGGGCAGTGTGATGTGTCCGACTGGCAGTTGGTAACAACACAGGATGGTTAATGAAGTTCAATAGAAATCCCGATATAATACTTATAAACCACATGAAGATTTCTTTATTTACAAATAATTAGCAATGAAAATGTTGAATAATGACAATCTCCATGATATATTGATAAAAAATGATGAGGTGTACAATGGGTCGAGTTGATGAAATGTATCGAGCAAAACTTGCACAAGTCAATAGCATGATGAAGTCTCATATGTCGCGTGTTGGCGTTTCATCGAGCAACTTTTCTAGTGTGCTTAAGGAAACAATGTCAAACAATGATACAACAGCGAGTAAGGCAACATCTTTTAGCGCAAAATACGGTATAAATGTGAGCACGAAACCGGGTAAGCTTACGGCTTTACCTAATGAAAACAAATACAATGATTTAATCGCAAAAGCTGCTGATAAATATAATTTGGATCCAAACTTGATAAAGTCCGTAATGAGACTGGAATCGCAATTTAAAAGAAACGCACTCTCATCCTCCGGAGCGATGGGATTGATGCAATTAAAAGAAGCTGCGGCCTCTGATTTGGGAATTACTGACCCTTATGATCCTGCACAGAATATAGACGGTGGCGCAAGATACCTAAGAAGAGGTATTGACCGATTTGGTGATGTACGACTTTCACTTGCAGGATACTATACGGGCCCCAATAGAGTTTCGGGATTTAACATTGGAGATCCGGATGATGAAACTGAGTATAATAAATTACCAGAAAACGTGAGAAGCTACATTGATAGAGTAATAAATAATTATATTCAATATACATCTGATTGAAAATCAGGTATAACACATGAATAAAAAAGTAGAGCGCAAACACTGCTTTTATTTTTCAAATAATTCTTTAATTGTTCACATATTTATATTGTTATAGATTACTCCGTGTGGTAGAATAATTTTGATTCATCCTACGTTATTGAGAAACACAGCTATTATTATAAGAATCTATAAAAAAATAACGTATGAAGGTGAATAAGATGGAACAACAAAAAAAGATTGCAATTATCACAGATACTACATGTGACATATCAGACGAGCTCCTCAAACAGTATTCAATATATATGGTGCCTTTGCGCATTGTATTTGAGAAAGAGGAGTATAGAGACCGTCTAGGAATTACTCCTGAGAAGGTCTATGAACTATTGGAAAACGAGATTCCAAAATCAAGCTTACCTATTCCAGATGACATTAAAAATGTATTAGATGAGATTATATCAAAAGGGTATACTGATATAATTTTTGTAACCATATCATCCGGATTATCCGGTACCAACAACATGGTCCGCATTCTGGTGGATGAGTATCAAGACAAAATCAATATAGAAGTTGTAGATTCCTTATCATTGTCATTAGGGTTAGGCTTTCAGGTCTTAGAATGCGCAAAGACTGTAAAGGAAACAGGCTCAGTCTCAAAGGCTCTCAAGAGAATAAAGGAAGTATACAGCTCAATGTCGGCGATGTACGTGGTCAAGTCCCTAGAGTACCTAAGAAAAGGCGGTCGTATTGGGAAGGTTGAAGGAACAGTAGGGGATTTCTTGAACTTGAAGCCGATTATCAGCATCAATGAAGAAGGCGTCTACTATACAGTTGCAAAAGTTCGTGGAAGAAGAAAGTCAATTGCAAAAATGGTAGAGCTTTTTAAGGAGAAATATCAAGATAAAGCAATTACGTTGGGAATTGCACAAGGTATGGCAAAACAAGAGGCGGAAGACTTGCTTGTACAACTAAAAGCAGCACTGAACATCAAAAAAGAATTCATGGTTCAAATCAGTCCTGTTTTAGGTATGCATACAGGTCCGGGGCTTCTGGGCGTCATTGCTTATGAGCAATAAAAATACAAGAAAACAACTAAACTAAAGCTAAGAAAAATACATTCATATATCATATTGCCAAGACAGGACAATTGTGTTAATATTATTCTTGCTACGCCGAAGTGATGAAATTGGCAGACGTGTCAGACTCAAAATCTGATGTCCTTCGGGACGTGCCGGTTCAAGTCCGGCCTTCGGCACCATAAGAGGGATACAACTAAGTATCCCTCTTAAAAATAAGACAGTATCTACTTCCTTTAATAACTAACTAAGCAAAATCAGAGTTTCTAAAAAAACTACAACATCACATCTATATGAGAATATCTAACAACTTAAAAAAGGATAAACATACGTACTTCATTCAAAGATTTATAAAATAAATCTTATCAATATGAAGACTAGTGGAGGAATCATGAAGCAGCTTCAAAGAAAATGGGAGATCCTTGTAGTTCATCACTCACATACGGATATAGGGTATACACATAGACAGGAACTGATTGAATTATATCATATTGGTTTTATCAGACAAGCAGTCGACATCAGCCAGAGAATACTTTCAGGAGAAAATGATCTGGAAGGATTCAGATGGACCTGTGAGACATTTTGGGCTGTTGAAAAATTCTTAGATCAAGCAACTCCGGAAGAAAAAGAGATGTTTGAGCTGGCTGTGAAAAAAGGACATATAGAAATCACGGGAAACTATTTAAATCAAAACGATATCATCGACTATGGTGTGCTGGCGAATGTGACGAAACGTTCAGTAGAGTATGCAAAGCAAATTGGTTGTCCGATAGATTGCGCGATGACAGCTGATATCAATGGATATAGCTGGGGCTATTCTCAAATGCTTCATGATTTAGGAATTAGAAACTTTGTATCATGTTTGCACATACATCATGGGATGTTTGTAGGTGAAGCAAAACAGCGACCATTCTATTGGGAGACACCCAAAGGAGATAAGCTCTTGGTATGGATGGGAGAGCACTATACACTTGCCAATGAACTCGGTATCGTCCCTGGAGCGTTCTTTAGCTATACGATTCACGACAAATATAATAGACACAATACAACTTTTAACACAAAAGATCGCTATAAGATCAGTTATGAAAGAATTACTGATTACTTAGAGAACTTAGAACACGAGGATTATCCTTATGATTTTGTACCTGCCATGGCATCAGGACTCGTAACAGATAATGCACCACCAAATGCCAAGATAATGGAGAACATTCATAGATGGAATAAGGAATATGGCGGGCAAGTAACCATAAAAATGGTTTCATTGAGTGAGTTTTTTGAAAAGTTAAATAAAGAAGAAGCACCCATTCCCACATACAAAGGAGATTGGCCGGATTGGTGGGCTGACGGAATGGGGTCTTCTCCATTACCAGTTAAAATGTTTAGAGAAGCACAGAGGATCCACAATGTCGTGAAGTTGATTGATGCGGATCAAAAACTATCTGATCCGGAGACGGTTAAAAAAGCTGAAGACATGATGATGGTGTATGCAGAACACACATGGGGATACTCTGCATCAATGGGTCAACCATGGACAAGAATGGTACATAATTCAGATTTTAGAAATATTGGATATGCAAATAATGCGCATGAATTGGTATACAGAAACTACGATAGGGTTTTGCAGAAAAAAGGAATGATCACTCTAGCTCCGATTCAGAGCATTATATATAAAATTGAAAACCCCTATGACAGTCAGTTAGATGATGTAGTCAGACTATACATCAATTCAACGATTGCAGACTTATATATGAGTGGATATATCTTAAGAGATGCACATACACACAAAGAATATATTAATCAAATTGACCATGTAGCTAGAGGAATAGAGGTGTGTGTACCGATGAAATTGAAACCAAAAGAATGTGTTACACTTGAATTCATCCAAACCGCTGACATGAAGGAGAGCAAGAAAACAAAGATTCGTCATAATAGTAACATGGTTGGGGCAGGGGATATCGCAACTGGATACGAAAAAGACAAATTCTTAGTCAGTGAAAGTAGTATAGAATCAAACACAGTACAGATCAAGTGGTCTGAAAAGGGAATCTATTCATGGATTGATAAAACAACATCAACACAATTAATCAGGGAAGACAATCTATACAACGCTTTTACTCCGATATATGAGGTTACAAATGCTATTAATAATGACCCAACATCGCAATCAAGAACTCGAAGTAGGATGAGGCGTAACAGAAAAGGGTTAACCGTACAACGCAGTGCAGGAGTATTGGTGGGTGTTAAAAACAGTAACGTTGGCAATGTGTTTGCACAAATTGAACTAGAGTATCAAGTTACGGGTACACACTTTTATAACGTAGTACTTACAGTACATCATCACTCACCTAAGGTGGATGTGGCTGTTAGAATAAACAAGACCAATCAATGGTCTCCTGAAAACTTATATATTGCATTGCCTTTTAGCATCAAAGACGGAGAACTATGGGCTGAGAAATCAGGCAGTATGTTTAGACCGCGGATAGATCAAATACATAATAGTAATATGGACTACTATAGTTTGAAGGAAGGACTTGGGGTCATAAAAAATGGTTATGGGATTGCTATTGCTACGCCGGACACACCACTAGTACAGTTAGGTAGCTTGGAGCATAAGCCAGTTAAGTTACATGATGAAAATAATCATTCGATCAATAATGATCATATCTATTCCTGGGTGATGAACAATTTTTGGGAGACAAACTTTAAGGCGACTTTAGGTGAAATATATGAGTTTGAGTATCATATCGATTGTGGAGCGCACGTAGATAGCGCAGAATCGATACAGAAGCTAAACTTCCAAATGAACGCCGGGGCCGTAGAATATCGAGTTGGGAAAATAGATAAATGAATTGATTAAAAAAATTGATAGATAAAAAAGCACCGAAAGGTGCTTTTTGGCTTTTGTGTAGAAAATGAGATTGAAGAAATTTCAATAAGAAGAAACCTTTGGTGTGTCAAGTTAATGAAAAATTTAATGATGACTAAAAAGATAGTAATTAAAACTCTTTATGATATAATATTCATATAGTGAAAGCAGGTGATATAAATGCCTATTAAAATAAATAACACACAATCAATATATAATTTAGTTGAAAAGCATCCTGATATAAAAGAAATTATGACAACATTGGGATTTAAGGATATTGTAAAACCCGGAATGCTACAGAGTGTCGGAAAGTTCATGACACTTAAGAAAGGTGCAAAGATGAAAAATATTGACTGGACGGTCATTGAAGAGAAATTTAGTGAACAAGGATACCTACTTATTGAGGAGGAAAGTAATGAGTGAACATATCAACAACAGAGAATACAGGCAACGGAAATTAAAATCACTAATCAAAAGACTACATGATGGTGCAACAGTTGAAGAGGTACAAGATGAATTCAACAAGCTAACCATAGGGGTAACGCCTACAGAGATCACTGAAATGGAGCAGGCGCTTGTAAACGAAGGAATGCCTATTGAAGACATCCAACGGCTATGTGATGTACATGCAGCGGTGTTTAAGGGGTCGATTGAAGATATTCACAAAGATGATGTGAGTACATCGCTAGAATCTATAGATGGACACCCCATACATACATTAAAGAAAGAAAACCGTGCGATTGAAGTATTACTTGAAAAATCAATTCTTGAAAAACTATATCAATTAGTTAAAGACAAAAATGATGCAAATAAAAAGGCTATGTTGAATGCACTTAATCAACTTATGACTATTGAAAAACACTATAGTCGAAAAGAAAATCTTTTGTTTCCATATATGGAAAAGTACAATATCACAGCACCACCACAAGTGATGTGGGGTGTAGATGATGAAATACGAGGGAAGATAAAATTTGCAATTACCAACCTCAAAAGTGAAGGAATGAAAATCAAGAACTTTAGCGAGAATGTAAAAGAATTGGTGAACCAAGTTAGTGAGATGATCTTCAAAGAAGAAGAAATCATGTTCCCGATGATCTTAGAGAAATTTACACAAGATGAGTGGGCGAATATTGAAAAATCAAGTGCAGAGATTGGGTTTACTTTGATAGATTCAGTCACCCGATGGATCCCTAAAACAAAAATAGATACAGCACCAATTGCCAAAGAAACACAGAGCAAACAAGAGCAACATATTAAAGCAGTACTCAAAGATAGCCAGACACTCGTACAGTTCGATGCAGGCAGTATGTCATCAGAAGAGATTAATGCAGTGCTTAATACTGTTCCATTGGATATGACATTTGTAGATGCCAATAATCGCGTAAAATACTTTACCCAAGGAAAAGAGCGGGTGTTTGATCGTCCGATAACGATAATCGGTCGTGAAGTGAAGCATTGTCATCCACCTAAGAGTGTTCACGTTGTAGAGCAAATCGTTAAGGACTTACGATCGGGGAAAAAGGACAATGAAGACTTCTGGATCAAGATGGGGGAGATGTTTGTATACATTAGATATTTTGCAGTGCGAAATAAAAAGGGTGAATTCTTAGGAACATTAGAAGTGACACAGAATATCAAGTCAATAATTGAATTGGAAGGAGAAAAACGCTTGATGTCCTAGCGTATGAATCAGTTATTTACACACTTGACATTAATACGACTGTCTCAGAGCCTGAATGTATGAGTATTTTTCCAAATTCTTTTTTCTGGAAAGTAATACATAGTATCTTTAAAATACTATACTTATCTAAACAAACCCTAAAAAATAACTTAGCTTTTTTAATCCTTGATTGCATGATTGCTCTCTAGTGATAAATTTTCTAGCATATAATACCTCTATAATTTCTTCTAACATTGCTTGTTTCTCTTCTGCAGAAATTATTAATATCTTTTCTAGAAGATATTAATATACCTTCTGAAATTCCCTATATTCCTCTATTTGCATCAGCAACCTAATTTTGCTACAATATAATGACCAAATAATGGAAGGATATAGTTTTATGATAAATAAGAAGAGCAATGTTTTTAAGGTGGTTAATGAATAACACGTTAAAGGCAGTATGATGTAATCTCCTTTACATGTTATTCCTAACCATAAAGAAAGTTATTGATACTTAATGTATGTTCATTAATTCTCAACAAATTGTTGCGTTGATTAATGGTATTCGTGTAAGTATTTTTTACGTTAAATTTTTATGAATAAGAATAATATTTCAAAGGAGTAGTATATTGAAAAATGTTGAAAATTGTGAAAAGTATAAGGATAGTTATAGTTCTGTACTAGGTGATATACTTAAACAAAGTTTATTTAAAAACGGGTATGTTTCTCAAATAGTACCTATAGAGCGTCTTAAGGATTTACAAAAGGATATAGAAAAACTAAAAAGCAGTGATTTATTTAGTGAAGTCATCAATACAATATCTAATGACTTTTATAGGTTCAGTCTTCCTGGTGTCCCCTTTAAAATCAATTCAATAATAATAGTTGCATCACCAAAGCCACTAGTAAGAGTTAATTTTAAGTTGAAAGCTAAGACTGTATCTTTGTTTCACCATACTTATGTAGACATAGGCAAAACAACAGATATTAAGCAGTGTTTAAATGAAATTCTTAATTCGAAGGGCTATCATGTGATAGGTGCAGCAAGTCTCCCCCAGAAGCTTTTAGCTGTAAGAAGTGGATTGGCTAAATATGGTAGAAATAATATTACATATGTAGATGGTATGGGCAGCTTGCAGGAACTTACGACCCTATATTCTGATATACCGTGTACAAATAATAGTTGGCATGAGATACGACAAATGAATCTATGTAAAACCTGTTCGGCATGTATAAATAATTGTCCAACTGCTGCTATCACAGAAGAAAGATTCCTTATAAAAGCTGAAAGGTGCTTGACATACTTAAATGAATTTGTCTGGCCAAAGGATTTTCCCAGCTGGTTAGATAAATCAGCACATAATTGTATTCATGGATGCATTTTATGTCAAATTCATTGTCCAAAGAACAGAGATTTTATAAGCAATATAATTGCTCCTATAGAATTTAATGAAGATGAGACTTTATATCTATTAGAAGGAAAACCATTAGAGGAGCTTCCTGAAGACTTAGTGCTTAAATTAAGAAAATTAAATTTAGCTCATGGTTACTTTGAGCTCATTCCGCGTAACTTAAAAGCTCTTTTTGATAAAAAAAGTTAATAAATTCTACTGTATATATTCTTAACCAATAATAGTTGGATAATTTGGATTTTAATTTGCAGATAGGTATAGATAGCGATTCTAATTGTGGACACCTTTTGCTATGGAGTTGGTTAATAATGGACTCGATGGTATAAGCGGTAATGCAGTATACTGTCCTGAATTTTACAATGAAAATGGTGAATTAATTTAAGAACAAAGGTTTCATAATTCTTTATATGGAGCCTTTTCTTTCTAGCAGAGTAACTGTCTCCACGTGGTCGGTTTGTGGGAACATGTCAAAAGGCTGTACGCTAACCAAGTTGTATCGCACAAGTAGTGCTTTTATATCCCTAGCTAAAGTGGATGGATTACAGGACACATATATAATTTTTGGAGGTGTAGCCTTCAAGAGTGCATCAATAAATTGTCTTTCGCATCCTTTGCGTGGTGGATCAACAATAACTACATCAAAGCTTATGTTGGAGTCAATCAGTTGTGGAAATACTGTAGCACAGTTGCCTGCGATATATTTTGTATTTCTAATATTATTAATGCGAGAGTTTTCTTTCGCATCGTTAATTGCATCGATAACAGACTCTATCCCGATTACTTCTTTGCACTGTTTTGCTAAATATTGTCCTATTGTACCGACACCACAGTAGGCATCCAGCACAATGCTTTCACTATTCAGGTCACTTTTTTCAAGCACATAGTCATATAGCTTTTTTGTTTGTACGGGATTGATTTGATAAAAAGAATATGGAGAAATATTAAAACGTAACTTTCCTAAAGAATCTGCAATGGTATGCGTGCCCCAGATAAACTTTGTATCAAAGCTTAAGCGTTCACCTTTTTGATGTGCGTTGATATTTTGAAAAATTGAGACGATATCATTGTCTGCACGCCGTAGCAATGTAGTGAATGTATCAACTTCTGGAAGGGAATCGGTGTGCGTTATAGCACCTACCATTACTTGTCCAGTATTTACACCGACACGCGCAAACAATGCACGTAGATCGCCACGTGATTCAATTTCGTCATAAGCTAAGATATTTGATCTTTTGATCCAATCTTTAGCAGCGCTCAGGGCAGAGTTGATTTTCTGATGGGCTATTATACACTTATCTATTTCAACAACTTTATGAGAATGATTTTGATACATCCCGACGATAGTACCCTCTACTGTATTGACGCTTGAGAATATTGATTTGTTGCGATAAAACCATGGCGTATCCATTCCGATGGTAGGAGAGACAATCGCTTCTTTTTTCCCTGCGATTTTTACAATTGCTTGGATTACTTTACTTTGCTTGAATAATAATTGTGCAGGATATTTCATATGTTGGATCTGGCAACCACCGCATTTACTATAATGAGAGCATACAGGTTTTTCGCGAAGTTTCGATGGTTTTTCGTACTTAACAAGTCGAGCAATAGCGTATTTCGGGGTTACCTTAAATATCTGCACATTACAATCTTCTCCTGGTAGTGCACCGACAACAAACACAACATACCCATCGATGCGCCCAACGCCTTGTCCTTCTGAGTTTAGGGACTCGATGTGTATGTCGATAAATTCTTTAATTTTGATTGGTGGCGTTTTCAAGCCGAAATCCTATCGTGATGTTGTACGTGAGTTGACTAAATCATACATTTTCTTGTCGAAGAATTTTTCTTTGGAAAGAGCTTCATCAATGGTCATTGTGATGATATTATTTCTAACAATACCAACAACTTGGTTGATGTTTTCGATTTTCCCGCCGTTATGTAATTTGTCGATTCCTACATCTAAAAGATCTACTGCAGTATTTGCAGATTGCATTGCAAGACGCCTGTCGAACATTGTTGGTGCACCACCGCGTTGCATATAGCCTAATATGGTCTCTCGCACTTCATAATTACTTCTTTTTTCTATGAGTTTCCTTAATTGTTTTGCGCGGTTCTTTTCTTTTACATATACACCTTCTGCAATTACTATGATTCCATAGTGTTTATCCGCTTTCCACATCTCATCAAGATGTGCAAGAATTTCATTGATGCTAAAAGGATTGGTTTTGTAGTCATAGTTTTTTATCATTTCAGGAACAAGAACATAATCTGCACCAGCGGATAGCCCCGAATATAGTGCAATATCTCCACAGCAACGACCCATTACTTCAACTATGCCCACTCTGTTGTGTGACTTCATTGTGTCGCGAATCATCATGATGGTATCGACAACAGTATTGCAAACAGTGTCGAATCCTATTGTGTAATCGGTGTATGCAAGGTCATTGTCAATAGTACCAGGAAGTCCGATGGTGGGAATACCACGATCACCGATTAGCTGTGCACCTCTAAATGAACCATCACCACCAACGACGATAAGGCCTTCAATGCCATAGGCTTTTAAGCTATCCACAGCTTGGGTAATGCCTTCGGGCTTAAACATCTTTTTGCATCGTGATGTTTTGAGCTCCGTGCCGCCTTTGTCCAACATCATATCGGCGACTCTTTCGTCAATATTAATGATATTATCACTCAATGCAGTAACTAAATCGATATCTTTATCTTTAGGAAATAAACCTGAATATCCATGACGAATTCCCAATATGTTGATTCCTTTTGAATGTGCTGCTTTTGCAGCAGACCATACTGCGGTGTTCATTCCCGGAGCGTCTCCGCCGCTTGTGAGTATTGCAATTGTTTTTGTTGCCATTGATTAGTCTCCTGATTCCATTTGTCCGTGTTTTGTCTGTATATCTGCCTTGCCCCTGATTTTCATAGCTGATGTATTTTCTGTGAATTGGCAAATCATAATTTCACCTGCGTCCAGTTTCTCAGTGTGATGAAAGCGTGTATCACGACCTCTAGTCATACCGATGACTTGTACACCGTTTTCTTTTGCTTTTACACAAATATATTCATTATTTGTTGGATTGTCTATCAAATTTCTCGCCTCCGCTCATGTTCTAATAATATTTGCTTAAACAAAGTCCTTACAATATTGAAGTCATTGTCTCAAATATTAGACTAAGTATAGCAAAGGGGGTTCATAAATTCAAATAGATTGAGTAAACATATAGCAAAGTTTCTGATAATGATATAATCAAATTATAATACTGGGATCTTACATAAAATCTGTTGGGATATTATATTTTTCTTGAAGTTCTTTGACAAATAATGCACGAATATATCCCATAGCATCATTGGTGGAATGAATAAAGAAACCCTGACTATAATAATACCTTACCTGCTTTAATAATTTTGATGAACTATGGAGCATTATTGTTGAAGCGCCTAACTCTCTTGCACTCTTTTCGACTTCCTTCATCAACATATCGCCTGCGCCAACCGATTGCCAATTGGGAAGTACTCCGAAGCGACTGATATAGCAAACATCATCAATCATATGAAAACGAATAGTTCCTACAATCAGTGTGTTGCTTGCACGAATCACTAAAACATTTTTGTCTGCAATATCTAATTTGATATCTTCGATTGTTTCAGAGATTGCCGGAGGTGTGATGCTAAGCATGATGTAGTAGTCTGCAAATGAAATACTTAAGACACTATGGATGGAGGTTGCATCATTCTGTAGTGCATTTTTAACTGTTAATATTACATTAGTATTCATAGTCACCCCATCAATAGTGCCATGACAGCATTTTGTGCATGAAGTCTGTTCTCTGCTTCGTCATATATTACAGATTGAGGTCCGTCGATGACATCAGCTGTAACTTCTTCGCCTCTATGTGCAGGAAGACAATGCATGAATATAGCATCATTTTTTGCGAGTGAAAATAGATCTGAATTGACTTGAAATCCTTTGAAATCTCTAAGTCTTTGTTGGTTTTCATCCTCCTGTCCCATGGACGAAAACACATCACTATAGACAATATCTGCATTAGCAATTGCGAATTTGGGATCGCTGGTGATCAAGATAGTACAGTTATTCTTAATAGCATCTTTTTTTGCTTTGTTTATGATTGTTTCATCCGGTGTATATCCAACAGGTGAAGCAACAGCAATATTGATACCCAACTTCGCACACCCAACAATCAATGAATTGGCCATATTATAACCATCGCCAATATAAGCTAACTTCAATCCTTTGAACGTTTTCTTATATTCATATATAGTCAATAAATCTGCAAGCACCTGACAGGGATGAAACTTGTCGGTAAGGCCATTGATTATAGGAATGCTTCCGTAGTGCGCAAGGTCTTCAACATCGCTTTGCTTGAATGTTCTAATCATGATGCCATCAATGTAGCGTGAGAGTACCTTGACTGTATCTTCAATAGGTTCGCCTCTGCCCATCTGTATATCGTTGCTACTTAAAAACAGGGGATAACCACCTAGTTGAACCATTCCTGCTTCAAAGGACACCCTAGTACGCGTTGAGGACTTCAAGAATATCATACCCAACGTCTTATCTTTTAATACTTTTTGATTTGTATCATCTTTTTGATGTTTCTTTAACTTTAAAGCAAGAGATAAAACTTGAAGAATATCATCTTCAGAATAATCTTCAAGTTTGAGTAAATGTTTTTGTTTGAACTTGCTTTTTGCTTTATATTTATTTAAGTTCATTATTTGATCTCCTCTAATATCATATCTAGTGTGGATATCAAATCATCCACTTGTGTAGTGCTAAAAATCAATGGTGGAACAAATCGTAATACCACACCACCTGCTGTTCCGATGACAAAACCCTCCTCTAGCATTTTTTCCACAACATAGGATAATTTTGATGAATCCTTTAGTGCTATTGCTAGCATGAGTCCGAGTCCACGCACATCGCTTATGCAGTCATGCTTTTCCTGTAGAGAACTCAGTTGCTTTTCCAAATATGCACCTGTGTCTACTACGTTTTGCAATAAATTTTCATCTAGTATCGTACTAACTACAGTGTATGCTGCACTACATGCTAATGCGTTTCCACCAAAGGTTGTTCCATGATCACCCGGTTTGAATGCAGATGCATAGTCTGTTGCAAGGATTGCACCAATAGGTACACCACCGCCGAGACCTTTTGCTAAGGTAATTATATCGGGGGTAATACCATAGCTTTCATAACCAAACATAGTTCCCGTTCTACCGATGCCTGTTTGGATTTCATCGATGATTAGTAGAATGTTTTTATCATTGCAAAGCTTTCTAACTGCTTTAACGTAGGACTTGCTCATAGGAACGATGCCACCTTCACCTTGAATGAGCTCAATCATTACAGCACATGTTTCATCGTCAATGGATTTCTCCAACAAATCAATATCATCCGCAGGCACATTTAGAAATCCTGCTGTAAGTGGTGTGTACGCTTTCTGATACTTCTTCTGACCTGTAGCTGCTACCATAGCAAGTGTTCTGCCATGAAAAGAATTGTCCAATGTTATGACTTTATATTTATTTTCACCTTTATTTTTGAAAAACTTACGTGCAAGCTTTACTGCGCCCTCATTGGCTTCGCTTCCTGAGTTTGCAAAAAAGACTTTATCTGCAAATGACAAACTACAAAGCAGTTCTTCAAGCATAGCTTGCTCCTTAACATAGAAATAATTGGATGTATGCATCACAGAGGATGCTTTATCACAAATTGCTTTGGTTAACTTTGGGTGGTTATACCCTAAAGTATTGACTGCAATGCCTGCAAATACATCCAGATATTTTTTGCCATTGGTATCATAGAGATAACATCCTTCTCCGTCTACAAAACAAACAGGTAGACGACTTGAATATACACCCATGAAGTGATCCTTATCAATTTTTTTGATTTGTTCTAAATTCATATCTTACCTCGTTACCATAGTTCCAATACCCTTATCTGTGAAGATTTCTAATAGGATTGGATGGGGTGAAGTGCCATTGACAATATGTGTCCGTGAAACACCTTGTTCAATGCCTTTTATACATCCCATCACCTTAGGAATCATTCCACCTTTAATAATCCGTTGTTCGATTAATCTATATATTTGATCTACAGATATGATGGATACTAGTGAATCGGGATTGGTTGGGTCCATCTGTATTCCATCTATATCTGTTAAAAACATTAATTTTTCTGCATGTAGAGATGCAGCGATTTCACCGGCGACTAGGTCAGCATTTACACTGTAGCCTTCACA
>JAGLOK010000103.1 GCA_023139005.1 Clostridiales bacterium
ATCGATAAAAATATTGTGTAGCATATTTTCCATGTCAACAAATGCGTATTGGGACACACCTAGAGTATCATTCCAACTGCCTTTATCAAGCCAATAATTCACAGTAACGAGTTTTCCTCGCTTCACATATTCACCATTTGCAAGAGCACTTGAGAGCTCGCTGGAAAAGAAATTGATTCGATATGCTTTATCGTCTTGCCACAAAGGTGTAATGTCAAACGAGTCAGAATCATTGACTTTGGAAATATAATCAACACCGTAAAATGGAACACCCATGATTAGTTTATCCGATGGTACCTCCTCCAATATTCTAAGTATATGCGTCTCAACCCAGTCAATTCCAGCTACAGGAACTAAACCGCTTCCACTCTTGTGTCCTTCATAGGTCATCACTGCAACATAATCAATTACTTCAGCTAAGCCACCTCTATCATAGCATTGGTACCAATTGCTACCATTTTGGTTGAGGAGCTTAACTGTCACTGCAACTGATACAGTATCTTGATTCACAGGTAATGCATCCTTTAGATTTTTTGCAAATGCAGTAAATAGATCTTTATTTTCTGGATCCATTTTTTCGAAATCCAATGAGATTCCATCTAAATTGTATGCACGAGTCCAAGCAACTAATTGTCCGATTACTTGGTCTTGAATTTCTTGATTGGTCACAATCTGTTCTGCAAGACTTGGATCGGATGTGCTAAAGACTGTACCCCAAACCTTTACACCATTTGCATGGCACCTCTCTACATATTGTTGCGGGTTCCAATCTGTATCTCCTAACTGTAGTAAGTTCTTCACAACGGCAGCACCTGTCAGTGGATCTGCCTTTATATAAAACCAAATCGGAGCAAGCACATTCACACCCGGCGGTATATTTCCAAAAGGATCTTCATCCCATGCCATATAGATGGTGTTTTCAATTGGCGGGACCAAGTTCTTTACCCAAGCGTTTTCTTCTTCTGCATCTTCAGGTACAAGGGGGGGGAGTTCTTGTAAATTGGGATACACATCACTTATCGCAAGCAATTCTATATGCGGACTTGCTGCAGTTATTAAACATATACTGATAACAACAAGAAGCAATAATTCTAAAAGAACTATTTGAGGCTTCTTTTTGGTATAGTATGGCTTGACATAGGGTTGATAGTTTGCTTGTCTTATGTATGTTCTTCTTTGTTGTGACATGTATTTCTCCTTGTACATACTACAGGTATTATAACATAAATATCCAACTTGTCATTATCAGAAACCATGATATAATAAACTGATTATCTCAAGTAGTTAAATCAAGTAGAATAAAAAAGTATAGGAATAATTATGCCACATTCAACAATACACCTTTGGGTTGCAAAAAAGGTATCAGAAAACTTCAAACAAGAGTCCAGTGCAAGTTTCTTGCTAGGTAGCATTGTTCCGGATGCTACAAATATTAGAAGCGGCGTTACAAAAGAAGATAAGCAACTGTCTCATTTAAGACAACCTGACTTCAATAGCGGTTATGCAAATGCGAAAAAGATATTAGAAGATGAAAAATGCACAGACTTCTTGAAAGGGTGTGCTGTTCATATCATGTTGGATACACTCTGGCTCAAAGGTCCTTATATGTCAATGGTAAATCAACTTAAAAATACAGTATCTAAAGAAGAGATCAATGCAATGTATCAAAAGGATAGTGAGTATGTGGAGCTATGGTTGTTTAGACAGAACACATCAAGATTATTGTGGAATGCTGTAATGAATGCTAAACTTGAACGATTCTTTGACATACTAACACCCGGAGAGATTGATGATTATAGGAAAAGTCGTCATATTGAACTAATGGAAACAAAGATATCTCATACATCAAATTTCCTTACATTGGATATTGTACGCAATTATATGGATCAATTTGCAAAAACGATCTCTGAAGAGATAAAAAAAATCAGATGATTGTTGTAGTATCAAAAAAACATTCTCTTTTTTTCAACTTTTATGTTTGATAGAATGTAAAAAAAGAGGAGGGTATACAAATGGCGAAGCTTAACAAAATGGTCTTTGACAAGACAGAGATACTATGCTTATACGAGGCTGGAGAGACAAAGATATCAAGAAGAACTAGGAAGATATCTCTACTGTACAACAATGTTCAATCGGTAGCGATAAAGCCATGTACAGAAAGAAAAGGACTGAAAGTAATCGATAGTGAGAGAATAACAATTCGCACTTCAAAGCTACCAAGACCAATTGAGTACTACAAATGGGCAGAAGGCAAGTACTTTGATGAGTATAAAGCGGGTCTTCGATTATTTTGCAAACAGAATAGAATAACAATGTACGATGAGGTAGAGTAATCGATAGATAAATTGGATAATGATGAAGAGCACTAGGTTGATTGATTTAGTGCTTTTTTTATATCATCTGAAGTACTAACATGATAAAGAGGGTGCCACCAATTAGGCATTAAGCTAGTATATGTGCTGTGAGAAAAACGTTGTCCTATAAGAAGTGCTGCACCCTTATCTTCTGCTGTTCTTATGATGCGACCTACTGATTGTACTATTTTATTGAAACCCGGGTAGGTATATGCATAATGAAAACCATGTTCTTCGTGCTCCATATGGTATGCTTTGATTAAGTCACGTTCAAAACAAACTTGTGGTAAACCAACTGAAACTATGACAGCACCAATTAGTCGATCTCCAACCAAATCAATACCTTCTGAAAATATTCCACCCATAACAACAAAACAAGCAAATGGAGAGGTGTGTTCTTCGTCAAATGCAGATAGAAAATTGATACGTTCATCTTCTGACATTCTCCTTGATTGAATTGCACAGTCGATATCATTATACATTTCTAAGAATAGTTCATATATCATACCCATATATTGATATGATGGGAAGAATATCAGGTGATTACCACTAAGTGATGAAATAAATGCATAAATGCTTTTGCAGATATCAGTTGCTGTGGTCTGCCTATCAATGTAGCGCGTTGATATTTGAGAATTTATAAGTACTTTCAAGTTTTCGTGAGGAAAAGGGGAGGGTAGTAGATAATTTTCAACTTCTTGCGTGCTCAGTAGGCGATTAAAATATGTAAATGGGGTCAAGGAAGCTGAAAAGAGTACAGCACTACGGGTTTTATCATATGTTGCCTGTAACCTTGAAGAAGGATCTATACATAGTATTTTAAAAGATAAATCATTGTACTTCCTTTCTGCAAAGCAGATACAGTATGAATCGAAGTTCTTTGCTGCAGCTTGAAACCGTTTCAGGTTGAAAAATAGATCGAATAAACTCGAGGAATATGGTTTGCGTATTCGAGAATCGATCAGCGGTTCTGCAGCTTCAATAAATGAGGAAACAGCAACTGACAGATCATCAGGTGACATCGTATAGGTTTGTGCATAGATTCCATCGCTATCAAGCGCTTTGCGAAGTTCCAACAAAACTTTATTGAGTTTAGTTAGAGCTCCTTTTATCTTCTTTTCGATTTTATCAGGTGATTTTGGGAGGATCTTTTTCAATGCTAATATTTCTTTTTTAGAAATATCCACACTAAACATATCGCGCGCTCTGTCTACAAGATTGTGTGCTTCATCAATCAATAAGATATAGTCACCACCATCATCAAAGTATCGCTTAAGATGTGCAGTAGGATCAAATGCATAGTTATAGTCACAAATAATAATGTCGCATTTCAATGAAAAATCTAGTGATAATTCAAAGGGACATATATTGTGTTTTTCTGCAATAGCTGTAACCTCATCATATCCATAGTGTCCACAAGAGAGCAGTTCTTCCAATGCATCAGGTAGTCGATCATAGTAACCTGCAGCCTGTGCGCAAAACATAGGATGACATATTTGTTGCTCGTGAGGGCATATTTTTGACTTTGCAGTAAGTGTCACAGAACGTCCCCAAAAACCACTTTCATATAATATCTTCATAGATTGTGCTGCGATTTGCTTGATTGTGTTTTTGGATGTGAGATAGAAAACTTTATCACCCATCGCCTCGCCCAAAGAGCGAATTGATGGATACAATGCAGCCATGGTTTTACCGATTCCTGTTGGTGCACAGATATAATTGATATAACTATCACGAGATGCAAGGTATACATACCCCGACATGTTTCTTTGTCCTTTGCGAAACTCCTTATAGGGAAAAGATAGAGTGCTTGCAGATTCATTGCGTTTGTTTTTGTGAATGATGTCTTGTGTGATATCTAATAGTATTTCATCACATTTTGAGCGTAACCATGCTTTGATCTTGTTGCTATTAAATATTTCAGAGAATTCTATGTGTTCCATAGTTTTTGCAGAGATATATGTCACCTTGACTTCGATACTGGAAACTTTATGTAGATGACAATACATTCCTGCGTAACACTTTGCTTGAACCATATGGCTATACTCAGGTTGTTTTATATTAGACAACTTTTGATGTGTTGATTTGAGTTCTTCAATAATAATAGAGTCATCGTAATCGTGTAATAGATCAATACGACCAGAGATCTCTACGCCTGCAGTGTCATTAAGTTGATTATATGAAATAAGTACTTCACTTTGTGCTATAGATTCTTTTTGTATTGCGCTATGAATCTGTGTGCCTTCCTGCATTCTCTTCATAGAAGTGCCACTAAAGACTAAATCTCCACCACCTACCACCTTTTCTACGAACTCATGTACTGATAACTTGCATATATGTTTGACCATGGTATAATTATAACATCATTATTGATGAATTCAAGTAAGCATTTAATAAGGGGATAGATTATGCAAGTAGAGGTAACATTCTTATCATATAGCGGGTTTTCTATATCTGTTGGTCAACATTTTTTGATGTTTGATTATTTCAGAGGGTTGTTTCCCGGGAATCAGATAAAGCAACACAAATATGCACTTGCTTTTGCAAGCCACAGTCACAGAGATCACTTCAACAAAAAGATATTTCACATGTCGCAATATAATCCAGGCGCAAGATATATCTTATCTGATGATATCAAACACAAAAATGAACAAGCGCGATACATGAAGCCTGGAGATTCTTGGAAGGCTGACGATATCGAAGTACACGCTTTTGGCAGTACAGATATAGGGGTGTCTTATGGCATTATTTGTGAAGGGATTAAGATATTTCACGCAGGAGACTTAAATCTGTGGAGCTGGAGAGCACAATCCACACAAGAGGAGATAGAAGAAGCAACTACACAATTTTATCAAGAACTTAATCAGATTCCTATAAAAATGGATCAATTCGATATTGCGTTTTTCCCTGTTGATCCACGACTTCGTAAAGACATGGGTGAAGGTGCAGACGTTTTCCTTGATACAGTGGATGTGAAGCATATGTTTCCAATGCATTTTTGGGGAAGATATAAAACGGTAAAGAAATTTGAGAAAAATTATGAAGGAAATACAATTATACACACACCGGAAAAATCAGGACAACAATTCAATATACAAATAAACGAAGACAAGGGAGTTAAAAATGAAATTTAGAATGGCGCACTTAAACCTTAATGTGAAAGACTTGGATGTATCTTTGAAGTTTTACAAAGAGGAAATAGGAATGAATGAAATCAGAAGGCATGAAGCGAAAGATGGTTCGTTTATTATCGTGTTTCTTGAAGATGCATATGGTACTACGTTCAATTTAGAATTGACATGGCTTCGTGATCATCCGCAAAAATATGACCTCGGAGAAGAAGAATATCATTTGGCATTTTATATAGATGAATATGAAAAAGTGAAACAAATGCACAAAGATGCAGGATTGATTACATACGATACAGAAGGTAGAGGATATCACTTCATTTTGGATCCTGACGGATATTGGCTTGAGTTTTTCCCTGAAAGATGAGAATAGTATTATGCGTTTGTTAGTATACTGTTAAATTTCCTGAAACTGCTATCATACTAAATTATGGCAAAGTGGCTGACCCGTATGAACCTAGTATGATAGTTTTATTGGTATTCACACTCATTATGATGGTTGTATGAATTGTTGCTTTTATCCTGGTAGTTATCTTTAATATTGTTGTAATCAGAAAAACAAACAATCGAAAACAAACCTTTTTGTAATGATTGACTTAAATAATTAGATTTAAGTATATAAAAATAGTTAATCAATTTCATATCAAAACTCTTTGCTATATTGTATACAATAGTGTAAACTAAATGGAAATTTATGATATAATAAACTATATTATTAAAAGGAGATTTGATATGAGCTCAATCAAAGTAATCAAAGCAAGTGAATTGAAACCAAAGTATACAGATTCAAGCAAATTACCATTTGGTCGT
Organism: Clostridiales bacterium; assembly: GCA_023139005.1. GTDB lineage: Bacteria > Bacillota > Clostridia > Christensenellales > UMGS416 > JAGLOK01. The sequence continues at coordinate 6,293 of JAGLOK010000103.1, forward strand.
TTATTTACAGACCATATGTTGACGATGAAGTATACACCTGAAAAGAAGTGGCACGATCTGATTATTGAGCCATATGCAGATTTTAGTATGGATCCTGCAAGTATGGTGCTACATTATGGACAAGCCATCTTTGAGGGCATGAAGGCATATTTGGATGACAAATCACAAACCAGACTGTTTCGCCCAAGAGAAAATTTTAAAAGGATGAACGTTTCTGCTGCGCGCATGAAAATACCAATGATAGATGAGGAACAGGTGCTAGAAGGATTATACAAATTGCTAAATATTGAAAAAGAGTGGATTCCTAAAGGGGAAGGAACATCACTATATATTCGTCCAACAATCATCGCAACAGATCCGTATTTAGGAGTTAGACCTTCTGAAACCTATCTATTCTTTATTATATTAAGTCCGGTTGGACCTTACTATGCCGAAGGGTTTAATCCTATCAATATATATGTAGAAGATGAGTATGTTCGAGCAGTTCGTGGCGGAACAGGTACAGCAAAAGCAGCAGGTAACTATGCAGCTTCATTGCTAGCTAGTGCGAATGCAAAGTTGAATGGTTTTTCTCAAGTCCTGTGGCTTGATGGAATTGAGCGTAAGTATTGTGAAGAAGTCGGTGCGATGAATATTTTCTTTGAATTCGACAATGAGATCGTTACACCGGAACTATCGGGCAGTATACTTCCGGGAATAACCAGAAAGTCAATTATCCAGCTTGCACGAGATATGGGGAAGAATGTCGTAGAGCGTCCGATCGCAATAGATGAAGTATTTGAAAGAAATGAAAAAGGCGAACTTAAAGAAGTATTCGGTACAGGT
>JAGLOK010000104.1 GCA_023139005.1 Clostridiales bacterium
TTAATGTATTCGAAACGGTATAGGGATGTTCGTAAAAGTTGTTCATAGTATTAAATAGGTTACTTGTGGTATTTGAGCTATTCAGGGTTAATGCGATAACTGAAAGGAATATTACCAAAAACACAATTGCAATTTTGTAAAAAACTTTAATATTTTTCATAATCTCGTCATATCCTTTGTTAACCAATTGTCAGACAATTGCAAATAAATATACGCATAAAAAACAAGTTAATTTATCAATATATTATCAGGTGGTGCAATATAGGAGTGTATTCTGTTTGCAACATACCTTAAGAATTTAGAAAACTACCTTTATATTGTAGCACTTTGATTGTCATACTACCAGTATTTAGAGAAATAGTTAATATATATTAGTATAATAATATTAATGCGTTTTTTGATGCCTCACTGGAATATGGTGAATACTAGATACTCTTATTAGAAGATAGCAACATCAGAAGACCTATGATTTGAAGATAGTTGATTAATATCTAAACATGCAGTATAATGTTCTCATATTACAAACACCAATGCTACTGCATAGTACTTGCAATGTCAAATAATAACCCGAGTCAACATCCTTAATCAAATAAAAAAATTCATCAAAAGGAGCAGTGTATATTATGAAAGTGAGAGACCTTACACCCGAAGATAAAGGACTTTACTGCGTATGCCTAGAAGAATGGTCTGATGAAATGGTAGAGGCAGGCGATCACAAATCCAAATGGTACGATCAAATGAAGGACAAGGGACTACGCGTCAAGCTGGTTGAAGACGACAATGGTGTAGTCTCCGGCATGATTCAATATCTACCAATTAGCTACGCATTTGTACAAGGTCAGGATTTGTACGTCATTTTGTGTATCTGGGTACACGGTCACAAGCAAGGCAGAGGGGATTGCAGAAAGCAAGGCATGGGAAAAGCGTTGCTCAAGGCAGCAGAAGAAGACGTTCGTGCATTAGGAGCCAAGGGTCTGGTTGCATGGGGTCTGGTGATACCTGTATTCATACGCGCTGCATGGTATAAAAAGCAAGGCTATCAAATGATTGATAAAAACGGAGTTCAAGCATTGTTGTGGAAGCCATTCACCGACGATGCACAAAAGCCCACACTCATTCGTCCTATCAAGAAACCAGAGAAGATTATAGGTCAAGTCACCGTTACATCTTTCATCAACGGCTGGTGTCCTGCAACAAACATTGGATACGAGAGAGCCAAAAGAGCGTGCGCAAACTTTGGCGATCAAGTGGTCTTTAGGAAATACGATACCTCCGATCGAGAAGTCTACATGCAGTGGGGCATTATGGATGCATTGTTTGTGGACGACAAGGAAATCAACCTTGGCCCACCCCCATCATATGAAAAGATATTCAAAGCCATCAAAAAGAAAGCAAAGAAGATAAAGTAGCATATTTATAGTGGTTAATAAATTTATTTTCACGTTTGTTTTGACAACCCATTTTCTAAGCTGTATCATGAATGTATCACACAACAACAGGAGGATTATATGACAGACAAAATGAGATGGGATTTATCCCAACTATACACATCATTCACATCAAAAGAATTTACAAATGATAAAGAACTAGTTGAAAAGATGTTACTTGAATCAAATGTCTGGGCAGACAACAATCTAACATCCGCAGAGGATGCAAAGGAAAAGCTTGAGAAAATAATCAAAGTTTCTCAGGATCTATATTCTATCATGACAAAGCTTTTTGCTTTTACAAGTTTGACGCTTGCAACCAATGCACAAGACGAAGAAGCACTATCCATGATGTCTCGCCTTGAAAAGATAGATATTAGCTCTGAGGATTTAGCAAAGAAAATAACGCGCTTCATCGGAAAAGTACAGCACTTAGATAAAGTCGTTGCATCATCAAAATTATTGAGCGAGCATGCATTTTATATCAATGAGCATAAACAAGAAGCCTCTCATTTATTAGCAGAAGAAGTGGAGCCGGTCATATCAAAGCTATCGGTTACAGGCGCAAAAGCATGGACAAACATGCGCAACATGATGGACGGTGTTCATGAAGTTGAAATAGAGCAAGACGGCGTGATGAAAAGCCTTCCTTTGCCCATCGTTCGCAACATGGCATATAGCCCCGATGGTGATGTTCGCAAAAAAGCGTATGAAGCAGAGCTTGAATCATACAAGAATGTTGAAGTACCGATGTCACACGCACTCAACGCAATTAAAGGCGAAGCAAACACCATGTGCGAGCTTCGAGGATATGAAAATCTTGAAGCCAAGACATTGGAAGATTCCCGCATGGACAAAGAAACACTAGACGCGATGCTTAGTGCGATGGTGGACTTTATGCCTGAATTCAGACGCTACCTAAAAGCCAAAGCAAAGGCATTGGGACACACAGGTTCTCTACCTTTTTATGATTTGTTTGCGCCGATGGGTGGAGATTCTACGAAGAATTACACATACGAGCAAGCACACAGTTATTTGGTTGAAGTTTTTGCAAAGTTTTCACCCGAGATGTCTGCATTCATTGACAATGCATTCAAAGATAGCTGGATAGACTCAGAGTCCCGTGCAGGCAAAGGTGGAGGCGCATTTTGTGCCAACCTATTTCCGATAAAGCAAAGCCGTGTGCTATCAAACTTTGACGGAAGCTTTTCTCAAGTATCAACTCTTGCACACGAACTCGGTCATGCATGGCATGGACATTGCTTGAGAGATAAATCCATTTTGAATACATCATATCCCATGCCATTGGCAGAAACTGCATCCATATTCAACGAATGTTTCCTTGCAGATATTGCAAAGCAAACAGCGACAGATGAGGAGCGATTTGCACTTCTGGAGTCAGAGCTCATGGAAGCAACACAAGTCATCGTTGATATTTATTCAAGGTATCTTTTTGAAACAGAGGTTGTCAACACACGCCTTGAGCGTAGCATGAACATCCAAGAGTTCAAAGATGCGATGATCTGCGCACAGAAGGCAACCTATGGCGATGGACTCGATGAAGAATTCTTGCACCCCTACATGTGGGCATGCAAAACGCACTACTACGAGAGAGACCGCGCATTCTACAACTGGCCTTATGCATTTGGACTTCTTTTCGGCAAAGGTGTTTTTGCAGAATATAGAAAAGTGGGCGATTCTTTCGTAGAAGACTACAAAGCGTTGCTCGCAGCAACGGGATCTGCCAACGCACTAGACGTTGCAAAGAGAATGAATATTGATTTGCATGATAAGGCGTTTTGGAATCAGTCGTTGACTGAGATAAAACACGACATCGACGAATTCTGCATACTTGTAGAACGACGATTCAAAACAGTGTAATTACGCCGCGGTATTCATAAAGTGAATTCGATTGCGTATGCTGGGATACGCGCACTCATTCACTTATAAATCCCACGACGTCTTACAACATTTTTGAACCGTCTGGTGTAGAATAAAATAAAATAACAATTAGAAAGCAGAGTAATATCTGCTTTCTCTTTATGTAAGGAAATGGTATAATGTGAAAAATATCATTTAAGGAAGAATACATGATTACAATAATTCAAAGACAGAAATATTTTAATATTATTGGATATGTTTTTTTTATTGGGGTTTTTCTCTATACTATTATAGCGATTACGGCAAAAATCGAGTATTGGTATTTATTAATCCTTGCAGGTGGATATGCACTTGCAAGTATTGGCTCGGGAATAATGATTGTAGGAAGATTTATCATTAACAGGAAAATAACATTATTAACTGTTAGCAGTATTGTCTTATTCCCAATTACGTGGGTTATCACGTGCTTAATTGGAATATTTTCATTGATACCATACTTTATTTACAATTTCAAAGTGCTAAAGAAAATGAAAACAGCTGAAACCATTTATGAGATAAATGAATATATAGCAAAAGCCAGAATATTAGTTTGGATAGGGAGTGCCTTTCTTGTGCTTGTTTTTTTTAGTTGGCCCATTATATTTGGAATGCAAAGTGACGCGGATGAAATATCCGCTTTCGACTTAAATGAAGGAAATTACATATGAATATAAGAAACATGACAGCGCTATACATAATACATGAGAACAAGATATTGCTTATGTACAAGCAGAAATCAAGAGCATTCAAAAATCCTTTATGGGTTAGTGTGGGTGGACATTTTGAAGAGATTGACAATGGTAATCCATTAGAATGTATGAAAAGAGAAATGTTTGAGGAAATCAATATTACAATGGATGATCTGCAAGAATTCAAACTGCGATATATCACACTAAGAAAGGCAAAAGATGAACTGCGCAATCAATATATTTATATAGCAAAGCTAAAAGAGGGTGTGAAAGTACCGAACACAACAGACGAAGGTATTTTAAAGTGGATAGACATAGAAGATTTGTTTAATAGAACTATGTCTGTAACGAACACTGCGCTTTTAAAGCATTATTTTGATATTGGTATAAAAACTAAGTATATATACGGTGGTATGGTCACACAAACTGATAGCGATCCATATGTTGAGTTTACAGAGCTTAGAGAGTTTGACACGATATATAAATAACCTCACCTATGTTCACATTTTCCTCCCCTGCAAGGGGAGGTGCACTTAGCTATGTACTTCTTTCAAGCTTTGGTATTGTTACACAATCATTATTAAGTTCTATATTCAGTACTCTTTTTTTCTGCTTGTCCCCCTTGTTAAAGGGGGAAGGGAGCGGAGCGGAAAGGGGGATTTTGTGAACTTGGTGCCAAACGCTCCTAAAATGCGCTATTTCAGTGCGATATCCATATACTGATGTCGGTCACGTATGTTCATAAACTATAATTAAAATTCCCTAAAATTGCTTTTTGAGATAGACCATATCAACAAGTTGTTTACCACACTCATAAATTGGTTTGTCATAATTATCTACAATAAAGTTTTTTATTCTATGAGATGGCTTAAAGCCACATTTTTCATAGAATGATAAAGTTTTGGGGCTATCACCTGTTCCAACATACATGGTTTTACATCTATCTTGATAATGCTTAAATAAATATTCTATTAGTTTACTACCATAACCCTGTCCTTGATATGATTCATATGTAGCAATGTTTTTAAGCTCATAGATGCCCGCTTCTTCTTGTGTTACAACACAAACGCTCTTCAAATCATTATCGTATAAAGCAAACAATTCTCCTCTATCTAAATACTTATCTATCATATTCTCTTGCTCATCTGCAAGTAGTAATAAATCCAGATACTTTTTTTTATCTTCTAAAATAAGTTCAATTTTCAATTATACTGTCTCCTAATGTTGTAATTGGTTCAGACGGAAAGCTTAGTAGTTTTAGCTTTTACCTTTAAATAATACCTTAATGGGGATATTGGCGCAAATATTTCACCTCCCCTCGTGAGAGAGAGCACGTTTTGAATAAGTAAAAATATTAGGCTAGCTTTTGAAAAAATATTTCCTACTAGGATGAAACTAGAATAAAAATATTTTTCTACTTTGATGGAATTTACGTTATCTCCCCTAATGAGGGGAGGGTGGACCATGAGCAAAGCGAATGGTGGAGGGGTTATTATCAGCACCAAGTCGTAGTTACTAATAAATCTAAAAAATTGAATGTAGTACTCAGTATTCGCACCTCCCCTTATAGGGGAGGTGCGAATAAAATGAGCATAGATGGGGTTCTTACTTCGCTTTCTTTATATGTAAGGAAATGGTACAATGTAAAAGCATTTCGAGTACGGAGGTACAAATGATAGAAAAAGATAAAAAGAATATTCTATATAATAAGAGATTTCCTCGTTCAAATAACTATTCAGCAGATTGGGTTATAAACAAATCAATGGGACCGAACGCTTTATGGCTAACAGAATGGCTATGCGAAGAAATGAATCTAAAGCCTAACATGAAGGTTCTTGATTTAGGTAGCGGAAGAGCCATTAGCAGTATCTTTATAGCGAAAGAATTTGGAGTTAAAGTTTGGTCTTATGACCTATGGATGAATCCAAATGAAAACTGGGAAATGGTTAAAGAACGTGAATTGGAAGATTCGATTTTCCCTATTCAAGGAGACGCAAGGCAGCTACCATTTGCAGAAGGTTTTTTTGATGCGATTATTTGTGTTGATTCATATATTTACTTTGGAACGGATGATTTATACTTAGACTATATTCAAAAATATCTTGCGCCAAAAGGAGAAATAGGCATTGTTGTTCCTGGCCTTGCAAAAGAATTTGATGATGATGTACCTGAACATCTAAATGATTTCTGGGGACAGGACTGCTGGACTTGGCACACTGTCGATTGGTGGCAACATCTATGGACAAGAACAGGACTGGTTGACATCATAAAAGCTGATCTATTAGAAGATGGCTGTCAACATTATTTGCAATGGAAACAAGCAAGAAAAAGTGCAGGTAAAGATCCTTGGCCTAAAGATATTGCAGTATTAAAAGAAGATCAAGGAGAATTTATTTGCTTTATTAGACAGATTGCTGAAATACGTTCCAAAAATGCATAATTTCTGTGCCATATCCGTAAACAAATGTCGATCACGTATGTTAATACGCTCCCTAATTCATTTACGAACCTGACCAGTCTTACAACATTTTTGAAACGCCTAGGGTTGGCAGGAAATAAGATAAAATTAAAAAGCATAGCATTCGCTCTGCTTTTTCTTTTTTCATTCTACACCATCAACAAAAAAGAAAATATATACATTTGACTCGAAAAGAAACAAGCGTATGCTATGAGTGCTGTTGTTGATATAAAGTAATGTTCAATTAATTATATAACTACATTTTTTAAAAAAGAAAAGAGAACTAAAATTGTTTTGAGTGGAGAGATATGGTATTATATTAAATATATCCCACAAATTTTGATGGAGAATAATGTGAATATCCAAATCAATGATAATGATCTTGCCGATTTTAATGAGGAAAGCAAAAAGAAATTTGGAACTCAAATGGAGGATATTGCTTTAGAAATAATTAAAGAAGCTAACCGAATGGGAGATAGCCAAGATTATTTATCAGAAAGGACTCAAATAACAGCAACATCTGTTATAACTGCATGTAATTATGTGGTTAAAGGACTTGCTTATTCAAAAAGAAGGAAAATGAGATTTCTTCACATATTATGTTATATTCTTTCTGCAGGTTTGGGAGTAATTGGTGGTTTGGGATTATTAGGAAATACAATTTGGATAATAGTATTCTTTCTGATAGGGATTGCAGATGCTGTGGTTGCAACATTATTGCTTGCAAAGGAGAACTAAATGATAAGCAAAATTGAATCAAAGAAAAGTAAATATTTATATAAGAAAAGCAACTTGAGCATACTAATAATAAGAATCTATATGTATTTATCATTTGTTATTAGTATAGCAATATTTATTTATACAATAGCAGAGAACACATTAGAAAAATTGCGTTATTCTTACAATGAAGAATTGTTGCTTGCTTCTTTAATATTATTTATATTTGCAATTATATTTGCAGTAATAAATATTATCTATAAAACAATTCATAAAAGTATATTGTATAAGGAAGAAATTAAAATAGAACAGCTATTCTTTTTAGAGAAATGGAATTCTTTGGAGAGACAATGTTTTATGATAAATAAAAATGAGAAACTAGCAAATCCAAATTCCATTAAAGACAATCTTAATTTCCTTAAAGAAAAAGAAATTTTATCCGAAACTGAAATTTATATTGCAGAAAAAACCTTATTTATTCGTAATATGATTGTCCATGAGAATTATTTATTATCAAAAGATACATTAAACAAATTTTCAAACCTTTTAGATGGTTTAATACTAAAACTAAAACACTTGCAAAATAATAGCTAATAAGTTTTACAATAATCTTTCAATGTAAAAATAAAAATATAACAAAAAAACCCACTGTTTAGTGGGGGTTTTTGTGGAAGCTAGGGGAATCGAACACTTATCGAGGCGCAGGGGCTGTCGGTCCTCCCTACCGCCCTTAACGGAGTGTAGTTAACATATACTATTTTATCTCGATTTCGATTTATTGGTGCAATATCTTATTACAATAAACAAAGCAATGATATGCGTGGCTACTATGAATGATTTGAAAACGAATATCAAAGTAAGTTATTCAATATTAGGACTAACAATTTCTACAAACCATCTAAATCTTACATTGAAATCAAAGATAAGTATAAAATGAATTATGATAAAAGCCCATGAGAACTTATTACATAATAGAGTTATTATTATTAGAATTGAATTAACCAATAAAAGATTCCTGCTCATCATTACCTTACTTATTCTCTTTTCAATACTAAACTTCTCGTTATTATTTTCTAATTTGTATTTTGTATAATTTCTATCAATTTCACTAATATAATTTTTTGCATCAGAAATCGAAAATTTCGAATCTCGCTTTCTAAGTCGTTTATATATGTGTACAAAATACAATTTTATAAATGCATTGAACCGATTTACTAGATAAGAAGAAAAAGTAGTTAGAATATTACCCTCGATAAAAAGTATAAAAATAAATAAAAATAAAAGAACAAATTGAAATAAAATAGAAATATCATATTCAAAAAAAAACCTATGAATAGGTGCGTATAGTCGATTAAAAAATATATAAAACAAACAAAGATTTAATACAGTTGGAGGTAAAATATACACTACAACATCATAAAAGCTAATAGCTATAGATTTTAAAGGTTCAAATATTGAATTTCTACTCATCGTGTTATGTGCTCCTTTTCCGATAATGTAAAATGTTACAATAGATGTAGAACAAAGTCAATAAAATATCAAAAACAGGAAGATAATAACAGGGTGTTTTCTTTTGCTGTTGGCTGACTGGCTTCGATTTATTGTGCAATTACCCCACAGAGAATATATAGGAATATAAAAAAAGCGAAGCATAAGCTTCGCTTTAATAATTCAATTCATAATCCTTATACCAACGAACTACCCGACATTTCACTTGGCTTTTCTAACTTCATAAACTTCAACATAGTCGGTGCCACATCCGCCAATTTTCCATCATCGCGGATAGGCTTTCCGATATAGTCGTCATCCACCACGATAAAGGGTACAGGGGATTTTACGGTGTGTGCGGTATAGGGTACATTTTCTTCAAAATCCCACATGCGCTCTGCGTTTCCATGGTCTGCTGTGATCAGTAGTTTCCCGCCGATTTTTTGAGCAGCGGCTACCACGCGACCAACGCACGTATCCACAGTTTCGACAGCTTCAACCGCTGCCTTCATGATGCCAGTGTGTCCCACCATGTCACAGTTTGCAAAGTTAATGATGATTGCATCATACTTTTGCGCCTCGATTTGTGCAACGACTGCATCGGTCACTTCCACAGCGCTCATCGATGGTTTCAAGTCAAATGTTGCAATCCGTGGCGAGTCAATCAGCAGTCTGTCTTCAAGATTATTTGGTTTTTCCACGCCACCGTTGAAGAAGTATGTTACATGTGCATATTTTTGGGTTTCTGCGATGCGCAGTTGTGCGATATTATTGTTTCCAAAGTACTCGCCCAATGTGTTTTTGTACTCCAACGGTCTATATCCCACGTTTACATTTTTAAATGTCACATCATAGGGTGTCAATGTTGTAAAGCAAAGATTCAGATATCCGCTTTTGCGATCAAAGCCCTTAAAGTCCTCTGAGATAAATGCATTGGTCAACTGCCTCGCACGATCGGGACGGAAGTTAAAGAAGATAACGCTATCGTTTTCTTTTATCGTCGCAACAGGCTTACCGTCTTTTGTGACCACTGTGGGTTTTACAAACTCATCGGTCTCGTCTTTGTCGTAGCTTTGTTGCATGGCATCGGTAGCAGTGGGTGTTGTTTCGCCCTCGCCTAATGTGAGTGCATCATAGGATTTTTGTACACGTTCCCAGATGTTATCGCGGTCCATTGCCCAAAATCTACCGTGAACCGATGCAATCTCTCCTGCGCCGATTTCTTTTAAGTTTCCTTCAAGTTCTTCAATGAAGCACTTACCGCTTGATGGGGGAACGTCTCGTCCATCCATATAACAGTGCATATATATTTTCTCGATTTTATACTTTTTTGCCATCTTAATAGCAGCCAAGGCATGATCAATGTGACTGTGTACACCACCATCGGACACGAGGCCCATCAAGTGTAGGCTGGAGTCATTTTCGACTGCATTTTCCATAGCAGAAACCAATGCAGGGTTATCAAAGAAATCACCATCTTCGATGGATTTTGTAATGCGTGTCAGTGGCTGATAGATAATGCGTCCTGCACCCAGGTTTAGGTGTCCTACCTCGGAGTTTCCCATTTGACCATCGGGTAGACCCACGTCGCTACCTGCACACTTGATTGTGGTGTTTGGATATTTCGCCATCAATGCATCAACGTTCGGGGTTTCTGCAACAGTGACAGCATTGGTGTCAGATGGTGGCGCAACGCCATAGCCATCCATAATGATGAGTACCATTAATTCTCTATTCATATTATCCTACTTATTGTAGTTTGCAAGTTGTGAAAAGTTCTCAGCAGTCAGTGAAGCGCCGCCCACCAAACCACCATCGATGTTTTCCATACTCATGAGTTCTTTAACATTTTTCGGATTCACAGAACCACCGTATTGTATGACAATCGCATCTGCAACTTGTTTGTTATATAGGTCTGCGATTTGGCTTCTGATGTATCCACAAACAACGTTTGCATCTTCTGCAGTTGCAGTTTTGCCTGTGCCAATAGCCCAGATAGGTTCATATGCAATAACGAGTGATGCAGCATCTTCTGCACTGATTCCCGATAGTGCTGCAGTAGTTTGATATCTAACTAACGTTTCTGTAACGCCTGCTTCTCTTTGTGCGAGTGATTCACCCACACAGATAATAGGGGTCAAGCCGTTTGAAAGTGCTGCTTTTGCACGCAAGTTTACAGTCTCGTCAGTTTCTGCAAAGTATTGTCTGCGTTCACTGTGCCCAACGATCACATATTGGATACCAATGGCTTTTAGTGTTGCAGGGGATGTTTCAGCAGTATATGCACCGCTGTTTTCAAAGTGACAGTTTTGCGCACCGATTTGGATATTGCTACCCTTTGCAGCTTCTTGTGCTGCGCTAATGCATACAGCAGGTGTGCATAGGATAACAGTGCAATCTGCATCTTCAATTTCGGGTGCAAGCGCTGTAATCATTGCTTTAGTTTCATCAGGCGTTTTGTTCATCTTCCAGTTGCCTGCCATTATTGGTTTTCTCATAGTTTTCTCCTCTTTTGTGGCAAATGAATCATTTGCCTTTCGATTTCGAAGCTGGCGCTTCTCATCGAGGTCTTGCGAATTAAAAAAAATTCGTTACACTTATGTATTTTTTCAATTCACGCTTTGTATGTGCTAATACTTACTTTATATGTACTTTTCCCGCACTGGTCGGTAAAAGGTTATAACGCTTGCTATATATTATCTATACTATAGGTTTTCTATTAATCCAATCATAGCATATCAAATATCGATGAACAATATTTAAGGGCTACCCCAAATAAATGGAGAGCCCTTGGTGTCTAGAATACTTCTACTTGTCAGATAGTGCTGCGATTCCCGGTAGTACTTTTCCTTCAAGCAATTCAAGTGATGCACCACCACCTGTGGAGATGTGTGTCATCTTGTCTGCAAATCCCAGTTTCTCAACAGCAGCAGCAGAGTCGCCACCACCGATAATGGTTACTGCATCAATGTTTGCAAGTGTTTCGGCCACTGCATATGTTCCGGCTGCAAAGTTTGGAAACTCGGATACGCCCATCGGACCATTCCAGATGACGGTTTTAGCATGCTCAAGTTCTCCGCAGAATATTTTCTGTGTATCAGGGCCAATGTCCAAGCCTTCCCAACCATCAGGAATATTGCGACTGTGGAATGTTGCGCGCAACGTATCGTTTGAAAATTCTTGTCCTGCTTCATTATCTACAGGCAACAGTAGCTTGATGCTTTTGCTACGTGCCAATTCAATCATTTCTCCTGCGAATTCAATATTGTCTTTATCCAACAGTGAATCTCCCACTTGACCACCTAATGCCACTTGGAAAGTATAGCTCATACCACCGCCGATGAGTAGCATATCCACTTTATCTAGTAAGTTTTTAATAACGCCGATTTTGTCTTTCACTTTTGCACCACCGAGGATTGCAATAAATGGACGTTTTGGATCTGCAAGTGCTGCACCGATGATTCTGAGTTCTTTTTCCATCAAAAAACCCATACCACTAGGTAGGTGTGCTGCAATTCCTACTGTGGATGAATGCGCACGATGTGCAGCGCCGAATGCATCGTTAACGTATACATCAGCCAATGCTGCAAATTGTTTGGACAGTGCTTCATCGTTTTTCTTTTCACCAGGCATGTATCGTACGTTTTCAAGCATTACGATTTCGCCTACTGCAACTTCACTACAAAGCTTTTGTGCAGAAGGACCTACGACATCGTCTGCTAAGGTTACCTTCATATTTAATAATTCACTCAATCGTGTAGCACAAGGTTTAAGCGAGTATTTTGTGTCCACTTTTCCACCGGGGCGACCTAAGTGTGCACATAAGATTAGCTTTGCTCCACCGTCCAGAATATATTTAATGGTGGGTATCGCAGCTTTGATTCGGGTATCATCAGTGATGACGCCGTTGTCCAATGGCACATTAAAGTCAACACGTGCGATGACTTTCTTGTCCTTAATATCGAGATCTTTTACAGTCTTTTTGCTCATCAGGTTATACTCCTTGTATCCAATATATATTTTATTATTATCTAATTTAATCGCAATGAACAATATTATACATGATTTGATAAATTCCTTCAATATTATTACTGCAATTTCACAGCTTTCTCTGGAGTTTTTGACAAATATTTGTCAAGAAATGAAATACTTTCTCAAAATTTCACAATTGACCGCTCTAATATTGCTCGCAATGGAGTATAATAATGTTAAGGAAGTGCAAAATGAACAAGCGCAAAACAAAGCGACTGATAGCAATTGTGGTGATTATGTTGCTTTTGTTTGCCATTTTTATATTCTATTATCCATTAAGAAGCTATATTGTGATGCATTTTTATTCAAAACATAACGAAAAGACCTCTGTAATGCAACAAAAGCAATTCGATGTAGACATCCCCGGTGGCACTTTTACAAAAACTAAAGATTGGTATCCTTTTGTTAACATTTTTGATGCATCATCTCGCTTTTCAAACTATATCAAACAAGACGTTACCCTCACTGTGCTGTACAATTTCGGCGCATTCAAAGGCGCATCATCCAGCCTGTACGATGAAGCATCGCCTTACTTCGGCGCTTTTTACGGTGCCTATGTCGTTAAGAATAATGAAGCACCCAATAAGCCCTATGGCTTTCGTGGCAGCTCCTTTGTGTATGATGAAATCATGAAGGTTGCAAGCTATGATTATCAGCATATCGTAATTGGCGATTTAGGCTGTGTAAACCCAGTGTTTGAGGTACTTTCCTATGATATAATAGACGATGTATCCTATGCAGGATTTGATGGTTGGACACTAATCAATGCAGACATCAAAACCAATGCTGCATCACATACTTATGATAGCCACAAAACAGCATACATACAGTATGGAAAGCCCATGGACAACGACAAACCCGACTTCTTTGAAATCGCATTAAAGGGCAGAATGTATGCACGTTACTTCCCTCAATATGATGCTACCATTGTCATATATGTCATGGGCACAACGGACAATCTTGTAGACACGTGCGACAGAGATTTTCTGTCACATATCCAAATCACAGATAAGTAAGGAGAAGCCATGAAAATAGGACAAGAGTTCATTGAAAAAACAAAGTATAAATACGCTGATGAATCCGATCAAGAAAAAGGAATGCAACAGCCACCACTTGAAAAACCATACGATAATAAAGACATAATTAACCTCAAAAAGCCAGTAAGTAGTGGGGATAGTGATGTTAACTTGCTGGAGCTCATCAATCAGCGCACCAGCGTTAGAAGCTATGCAGATGAACCGATTTCACAAGAGGAGCTATCATGCTTTCTTTGGTGCACACAAGGTGTCAAAAAGACCATGGGGAGCAAGGCAACCTTCAGAACAGTACCCTCTGCCGGTGCGCGTCACGCCCTTGAAACATACCTACTAATCAATCGCGTTATGGGCATTGTAAATGGTGTATATAGATACATCGCATCCAAGCATGCTATCGTTCCAATAAACCTTGCAGAAGGATTAAAAGATACCCTCACTGCAGCATGTTTCGGGCAAGGTATGGTGAGCACTTCAGCTGTGACTTTTTTCTGGACAGCAGACATCAAAAGGATGACTTTTCGCTATGGACAAAGAGGCTATCGATACCTCCATTTGGACGCTGGGCATGTATGTCAGAACTTGCACCTTGTAGCAGAATCAAGAAACTGTGGTGTATGCGCGATTGCAGCATTTGATGATGATGAAGTCAATAGTGTATGGGGGCTTGATGGACAGGATGATTTTATTGTCTACATCGCAGCATTGGGCAGGAAAAAGAAATAGCACCCATTGCTTGAAGCAGTGTACATGATATGTTAGAATGATTAAAATATTTAATCCAAGATACAACAAAAGAAAGGCATGAAATTATGACATATACGCCTAAAAAAGCAGCGGTCAAAGAAGCTTCCAATTTTATTGAAAACTTCATCAATGAAGATATTGAAGCGGGGAAAATTCAAGGACCCGTTATTACAAGGTTTCCTCCTGAACCCAATGGGTATTTGCATATTGGTCATCTAAAAGCGATATGGATAGATTTCTCTGTTGCACAAAAATATGAAGGGTTATGCAATTTGCGATATGATGATACAAATCCGGATAATGAAGATGTCAAATATGCAGAAGCACAAGTTCATGATATTAATTGGATGGGGTTTGAAGTAACCGGAGAAATACTATACGGTTCAGATTATTTTGAAAAAACATATGAATATGCAGTTAAATTGATTCATACTAACTTAGCTTACGTGGATGAATTATCTCAGGAAGAAACACGTGAATATAGAGGAACGTTTACAAAACCAGGTAAAGACTCTCCTTACCGAAATAGACCAATAGAGGAATCATTGGATTTGTTTG
>JAGLOK010000105.1 GCA_023139005.1 Clostridiales bacterium
GTGAAATCGAAGAAAAGGCACGGCAAAAGGCAAAATACAATAAAGAGTAGAATCAATAGATGAAATGCAATCATCAATTAGCATGATGCTAAATGGTGATTTTAATACTATTATTTAAGAAAATAATTTAGCTAATTCATTTTTATTCATATTTATTCCGATAAAGCTCGCTCTGGCGTCTCGTTCTGCTTCGGTTGCCTTAACTATTTTTATTTGCTCTCCAACCAGATTGAACAACCAGAAGCCCTTGTTGTCATTAGGTACGAAGCCTTTTGCTCTTGGTATATCTCCAAATTCTTCTGTAACGATGCGCATTAGGAGGTCATTGAGTTCGGGTTTTGAAAGTGTGCGTAAACATGGAACGGTTATGCCACGAAAACCACCATGGGTTGGTTCCTCTTGGTGATGATTATGATTGTGGGTATGCTCACAGTCGCAATCGTTGTTTTTTGAAGCAAAAAGATTGTCCCAATCGTCGGCCGTCAAATCATCCCAACTTTTCGCCTCGATTTGCACATTGCCTACAATATCTCGAAGTGCATCAATTGTGTCTATTATTTCAGCCTCACTCATCCCGTCTATCTTGCTTAAAATCAGTCTGTTTGCATATAAAATCTGCTGCTTAAAAAACATGGTGTATCGGTGTTGCTGCTTTTTGTACCCCAGAGCATCAATCACCGTAACAACGCCACAAAGTTTATGTGTGTACTTTATGCGATCATCATTCAAAATTTCTGATATACCTTCTATGATAAATATTCCAGTAGGCTCGATGATGACTCTGTC
Organism: Clostridiales bacterium; assembly: GCA_023139005.1. GTDB lineage: Bacteria > Bacillota > Clostridia > Christensenellales > UMGS416 > JAGLOK01. The sequence goes on from JAGLOK010000105.1 coordinate 787, forward strand.
AGGTGGATTGTCATTGCACATTCCTTCTAGAGTGGTCAACAAATCTACTTTCATTGTGCAGCATATACAGCCGTTTACAATCTCTGTAACGGTAAGTCCTGCATCTTTTAATAATTCACCATCAATACCTATCTCTCCAAATTCGTTTTCTATGATGGCAACGCGTTCACCCTGTTTGATACGAAAAGCGGCATATTTTGATATCAACGTGGTTTTGCCTGCGCCCAAAAATCCTGATACTAGGTCTACAATAATCTGTTTATTCATATAACTCCAAAACTAACTGTCATTTTAGTATTATGTACAATTTATTGTAATCGGACAGCTATGTCAAGGTTTGCAACTATACTGAGAAAATATCTCACAATCATATAAAGAAAGTCACACAAAGTGTACTTTCTTTTGTTTGAACAATAGTGAACCCATTTTGTTCTCATCTGTAAATTTAGCATCAAATATCTACTATTGCAATTAACAGATAGAAATGGAATAATAAAAGCACAAATATTTTCGAGGTATTAATAGGAAAATGAAATCAAACATGCTTAATGCATATGAATCAGCTTACAATATTGCATGTGAAAAATTGAGCGAAAGAAATCCTGAAGAGATCAGTTTAAATTCAAATTGCGTATATGATAAAAGCAATAATTGCATACTTGTTCCATATATGGGCGAGGATTATCTCATTAATTGCAAAAATGGAGAGGTCATACGCTCAATTGGTAACGATCCGGTGAAAACAACTGTTAAGGTTCTCATTTTGCACTATTTGCTTCATTCAGTAAAAAGACAACCTTCGGGAAAACTGATTTCCTTTCGGGAAGTTAGAGGCGGTGGCACAAACTATTATCCCACATTTTACAAAAGAGCGATACTGCCTTTGCAAAAGACTTTCGCAAAAAATTCTGAGAAGCTAATTCTTGCAGGTATCAAGCTAAATGGCGAGTCAGCAACATATGGAGATGCGAGCGTTACTATGCCAATTTTTTCTTTGGTCCCTGTTACATATGTTATTTGGCAAGGAGATGATGAAATTCCGCCTTCGGCCACCATATTGTTTGACAGCAATGTAAGTGACTATTTATCCTGTGAGGATATCGTAATAGCTGCAAGCTCTGGCACCTATGAATTGATGAATGTTGCGAAGTCGCTTTAGCCATCTAGTTTTAAGTCGAAAAACCTGCACTTAGAAAAATATTTCAATGCGAATTTTGGTGTCTTGATCTCTGGATTATGCTGTTATAGCCTTAAGAGTTCATTTGGGTGTTTTTCGGGTAAAGGGGAGACAATGTCAGTTTAATTATATAGGAAAGTGTATGCGAAATCTGGTTTGGTGCAAAAAAAATAGAGTTCTATGAATACAGAGAAAATATAGTATAATTTTAAGCAAAACTGGCAGAAAAAATGTTTCATATGAGGAATAAATCATTTATATGGAAACACTACGAGAAAGATATTATACTTTGCGTGTCAGATAGTACTTGAAGTATATATTAGGCTATAGAGAATTAGATTAAATTATGAAAGTGATTTTAAGTATAATGATTAAACTATTATTATCAACATAAGGATGAATATATGGAAAAGATCAGAAATGCAATCAGAGAGGGTGACACATATCTTGGTATAGAGTTGGGTTCAACTCGAATTAAGGCTGTGCTTATTGACAAAGAACATACCCCGATTGCAAAAGGAAGCCACAATTGGAAAAACAAGCTTGAAAATGGTATATGGACATACTCACTAGACGACATTTGGACGGGTCTTCGTGACTGCTATGCACAACTAGCTAAGGACGTACATGACAAATATGATGTGGAACTAGAAACCATCGGCGGCATGGGCATATCAGCTATGATGCATGGATACATGGTGTTTGATAAGAAAGATAATTTACTTGTTCCATTTCGTACATGGCGCAATACGATAACGAGTGAAGCATCAAACAAGCTTACCGAATTGTTTGGGTTCAATATTCCACAACGATGGAGCATAGCACACCTATATCAGGCAATATTAAACAATGAAGATCACATAGCGAAAATAAGCCATATAACAACATTAGCAGGATATATTCATTGGCAATTAACCGGAAACAAAGTTCTTGGTATAGGCGATGCCTCAAGTGTATTTCCCATAGATGATAAAACACATCAATATAATAGTTCTATGCTAAGTAAATTTACAAACCTGATAGGAGATAATAAGTTTCCATGGAAGATTGAAGAGATCTTGCCTAAAATCTTAACAGCGGGTGAAATGGCAGGAGTGATATCAGACAAGGGTACAAAACTGCTTGATCCAACAGGTAGGCTTAATGCGAATATAGCTATGTGTCCACCGGAAGGTGATGCTGGAACTGGTATGGTCGCTACAAACGCAGTAAAAAAGCGAACAGGAAATATCAGTGCTGGAACTAGTATTTTTGCAATGGTTGTATTAGAAAAGCCACTTTCAAAGGTCAGTCCAGAAATAGATATTATAACTACACCTTCAGGAGATGCAGTGGCCATGGTACATTGCAACAATTGCCTAGGCGATATAGATGCATGGGTAAAACTATTAGGAGATGCAGCTTCCTTACTTGGTGCAGAATTTGATATAAACACACTTTATAGCAAACTTTATAATAATGCGTTTGAAGGTGATGCAGACTGTGGCGAATTATTATCATATAACTATATTTCAGGAGAGCATATTACGGGATTTCAAGAAGGCCGTCCGCTATTTATGAGAACACCGCACTCAAACTTTAACCTTGCAAACTTTATACGTGCAAATCTGTATTCAGCTTGTGCATCATTAAAGATTGGTATGAGGATTTTAGTTGAGCAAGAAGGTGCAGCACTGGATTCTATTACAGGTCATGGGGGGTTTTTCAAACAAAAATATGTAGGGCAAAGGATAATGTCTGCAGTTATTGATGCACCAGTAACAGTTATGTCTACAGCAGGTGAGGGCGGTCCATGGGGTATGGCGATACTGGCAGCATATATGCAAAACAATAGGGGTGAAAAGTTAGTCGACTATCTTATGAATAAAGTTTTTGTAGAAGCTGAATGTACAACCATAAACCCAAATGCAAAAGATGTTGAGGGATTTAAAAAGTACATGCAAAGATATCAAACTAACCTAAAAGTTGAGAGAGTGGCTACTGAAACGTTTAAGACTAAAGAAAAATAAAAGAGTGTATTTTAAAGACAATATTATTGAATTCTATTGAAGCAATTCACGATTTTAATTTGATTGTAACTTAATTAATACAAAGATACCGAAAACATCATAACGATGCATATTAAAATGTAAATCAAATAATTCTGTTAAGAATTAAGGCTATAAAAAAAGCATATTGTATGATATTATTCATTTAACAATAAATATATTCGTACGTTAAAAAATTATAGGAGGCATAGATTGATTCTTAGCAATCAACTTATGATAAAAACATGAATGAAAACATACGTTTGATCGATACTGAAGAGGAAATAAAGATATTTTCTGATCCATATCGCTTGAAAATAATCAATACCTACAAAAAAATTAATGAACCATTGACAGTGAAAAAAGTCGCTGATGAAATGGGAGAAGTACCGGCGAAAATACACTACCATGTAAAGAAACTGCTTTCGATTAAAATACTGGAATTGGATCATATCGAAGTTATCAATGGAATCAATGCAAAATATTATAGACTCACTGCGAACGAATTCAGAATTGATCTTTCAAAAATTAGCGATAGTGTTGCATATCAAAAACACGCAGGTAAAGTAGAATCGTTAATATCAAGTCTATTGAACGACTTTATGGAGACATTTGCGAGGGTATCATTATCAAAGACGAACAATGAAAAAAAGAATGATGAGCATAGTGCAACGATATCAGCTCCTGATTTATATTTAACAGATGAAGAATTTAAAGCTTTTGAAAAGGAACTGAAAAAATTGATATCAAAATATTCAAAAAAGGATAGCACAAAGACAGAATACAAATCAATATTTGGATTGGTCAAAAATATTAAAGAATAGCACATTGCTTATCATATAAAAATCGGAGAAAAGATGACATACACAGAAATGGAGAAAAGCTGGATATGGCTTTGTAGTATTGCAGGTGTAGGCGTTGCAACATTTAGAAAAATCCTCAATTACTATGAAGGGGATACAATACGCGCAATTGTGAAACTACGCTCGGATGTGGAGAACATCAGAATTGATATCAAAACTAAAAAAAACATTGTTGAAAGATATGAAGGCTCTACACCGGATCAATATATTGATATCATCAACGAAGCTAATATTCGCGTGCTCACATTAATGACGGATGGTTATCCTGATATGTTAAAGCAAATCTATGACCCACCGATGGTATTATTCTGCAAAGGAGATATTTCACTTCTTAATCATAGCAAGCTTTTATCCGTAGTTGGCACACGTAAACCAACTCGATATGGACAGGCAGCATGTACAAAAGTATGCAAAGGTCTTGCAAAGAATAATGTATGCGTAGTATCTGGTATGGCACGTGGTATTGATACTGTCGCACATAAGGCGGTGCTTGAAAGTGATGCGCCGACCATTGCAGTACTTGGTTGTAGTGTTGATATTATCTATCCATTAGAGAACAAGGAAGTATACAATAAAATCCTAGAAACTGGACTTATCATATCAGAATACCCACCCGGAACAAGACCTTACCCCGGAAATTTTCCTGCACGTAATAGAATTGTAAGTGGACTATCACATGGAGTTTTAGTAGTCGAAGCTGCTCAGAAAAGTGGTACACTTATCACTATTGAATATGCGCAAGCACAAGGTAGAGACGTATTGGCTGTGCCTGGAAATATAACATCGGATAAATCCACAACACCCAATAAAATAATCAGAGATGGTGGCGCAGTAGTGTTAGACTATAGTGATGTTTTATCATGGTTTAATTGGCCGGATGCAAACAATTATACAGGAAAATCTGTCCCAGCATTGCAACAGATGACATTGCAAGAAGTCGCGGTGATCAAAGTGTTGGATTTGGGAGAAACACAATTTGATGAGATACTAGCAAATGTTGACTTTACATCACCACAATTAACAGCCTTACTCGTAACCATGGAAATCAAGGGAATCATCGATAGACTTCCCGGAAACAAATATGCAATTAAGGGAAGATAGAATGATACATATAATAGGTGCAGGGCTTGCAGGGTGCGAGACAGCATGGCAAATTGCAAATAGGGGAATTAAAGTTCGGCTATATGAGATGAAGCCTGGCAAGAAATCCCCAGCACATGAACTCGATACACTAGCAGAATTGGTGTGTTCTAATTCATTAAAGGCTAATAATGTAGAAAGTGCATCAGGACTTTTAAAAGAAGAGATGCGTATTTTAGGTTCGCTGATTGTAGAAGCTGCAGACAATACTCAAGTGCCTGCAGGAGGCTCTCTTGCAGTGGATAGAAAGCAGTTTTCAAACTATATCACAGATAAAATACGTACACACCCCAATATCCAAGTAGTACATGAAGAAGTTAAAGAAACTAAAGAAACTAAAGAAGGCATCACAGTGATTGCAACCGGACCATTGACATCGGATGCATTGGCTCAAAAGATTGGCAAATTGACAGGAGAGCAGCTTTTCTTTTACGATGCAGCTTCTCCGATTATTGAAACAGATTCGATAAACATGGATGTTGCATTTAAAGGATCAAGATATAACAAGGGTGATGACTATATCAACTGTCCAATGACGGAAGATCAGTACAACGCGTTCTATGAAAGATTGCTTTGCGCTGAGACTGCAGAAATTCATGGATTTGAAGATAAAAAAGTTTTTGAAAGCTGTATGCCGATTGAAAACATTGCAAGAAGAGGAAAGATGACCATGGCATTTGGTCCTTTGAAACCTGTTGGGATATATGATCCAAGAAGTGAGCGACGACCTTTTGCAGTTGTGCAACTACGTCAAGATAATGCAATGGGAACAATGTACAATATGGTTGGATTCCAGACCAGATTGAAGTTTCACGAGCAAAAAGAAGTCTTTAGAATGATACCAGGGCTTGAAAAAGTTAATTTTCTACGATATGGTGTGATGCACAAAAATACATATATCAATTCGCCAACACTACTAAACGCTGATTGTTCTATGAAAAAAAATAAGGATATCTATTTTGCGGGGCAGATCATGGGAGTAGAAGGCTATGTAGAATCAGCAGCTTGTGGACTGTGGGTCGGAATATCAATAGCAAATAGGGTGCAAAACAAAACACAAATAATATTAAGCAATCAAACAATGCTGGGTGCATTGCTTGGATACTGTACAGATAATGACATAGAAAGTTTACAGCCTATGAATGCGAATTATGGTATAATATCACCACTTGAAAAGAGAGTTCGTGGCAAAAAAGCACGACGTGAAGAATACTCAAAAAGAGCTATTATAAAAGTAAAAGAACTGAAGAAAGATATTGAAAGGGTATAGTATGGAATTCAGAGGAACAACAATTGTGGCTGTGAAGAAAGATGGTGTTTGCGCCATAGCAGGCGATGGTCAAGTCACCAGTGGACAACAGACTATCATGAAAGCCACTGCGAAAAAAGTAAAAAGAATATATGATGATAAAGTCGTCTTAGGATTTGCAGGATCCGTTGCTGATGCATTCTCGTTAAGCGAGAAGTTTGAAGCGAAATTACAGGAGTTTTCAGGTAATCTGAAGAGAGCTGCTGTGGAACTTGCAAGAGAGTGGCGCGGTGACAAGGTGCTAAGAAAACTAGAAGCGCTGATGATCGTTGCAGATAAGGACGATTTGCTAGTGGTCTCGGGTGGTGGGGAAGTTATAAACCCAGATGATGCAATCGCTGCAATAGGATCCGGTGGAAACTATGCACTTGCAGCAGCAAGAGCATTAGCACAGAACACAGAATTAACAGCAAAAGAAATCGCACAAAAATCAATCAAAATCGCAAGTGAATTGTGTGTATTTACAAACGACAATATTATAGTAGAAACAATAGGTGAATAAATGGATAAGCATAATCTAACGCCACAAGAAATAGTTACACAACTCGATAAGTATATTATCGGACAGGATAAAGCAA
>JAGLOK010000106.1 GCA_023139005.1 Clostridiales bacterium
GAATTGATATAGTGACTGCAATTGATTGGATGCAAAAGATGCTCTTTTGACATTCTCCAAATCGGAGATATTCTCAGGAACTTCTGATATGATATTTTGACCACACATCAATACTTCAAGGCGATATAGCTTGGTGACCAGCTCAGGTAGAGTGGTGAAGTAATTATCCGTCATCACCAATTGCTCAAGCTTTGTAAGGTTTGCATAACTTTCAGGTAATCGCGATATCGCATTGCTTGAAAAATCCAAGCGTATCAAAGGCAAGTATCCTAAATAATCCGGGAGCGTAGTTAATTGATTGGATGTCAGATACAAGTACTCAAGGTTGTGCAGTGCGGATAAATCAGGAAGTTTTCTCATGCTGCAATCGTTCAACATCAATAGCTCAAGATTTATAAGGTGACTGACAAACGAATAATCATCTAAGCGCCATCCGGTGATATCCAATCGATCTAAGGTGTCTGCAACCGAAGACAAATCCGGTGTAACTATGAGCGTTAAGTTTTCCATGTATAGTCTGCGAAGTGCAGGCATATCAATAAATCCCAGTGGGATAATTTTGATTTCATTGTTGCTGATATCTAGATGTTCAAGCGATATAAGGTTTGACGTATCAGGGAGTGTTTGAAGCCAATTGTCATTGACATACAAGGACTCTAAGTTCTGTAAATTCATAATGGGCACTATATCTGAAATACTATTATTTGATAGAATCAGGTCTTCAACATTTGTTAGGTGCTCAAGCCCCTCTATACATGAAATGTTTTGATAGGATAAATCCAACGCACCATCTAGCTTGTGCATATCCTCAATGGTAATCTCTTCATGACCGATGATATCAACTAATGTAGCCTTTAAATTATCACACTCAAACTTCACTTCATCCTCTGCAAATATTGCTTGAGGCAACACAAACCCGATGAGTACTACAAGTAGCATGATAATTATTATTTTACGTGACATTTTGTATGTATTCAAAAGTTGCCTACCCAACCATTATTTTGCCTTCAGGATATTTATGCTTTATCCGTGAGCGATTGTATCTTCTTGAAAATGCCAGTGCAAGCGTCAATGGACCAACTCTACCTGCAAACATAGTGACGACCATAAATAGCTTGGATGGTGTTGATAGCGTGGGCGTTATACCTGAGGATAATCCTACTGTTGCAAAGGCGGATACCGATTCAAACATGACATTGTCAAACGTTGCAAGTCCTGAAAGGTTGCCTTGCTCAGCAACGGACAAAATCATTCCAAAAATAACTACAATGACAAATCCAATCACCGTAATGGTGACGGCTCTGTATGCTGTCCCAAGCATGAGTTGCCTATCAAAAAGCGTGATCTCATGGCGACCTTTCAATACGGTCAGTACTATGAGCACTACGACTGCAAATGTGGTGGTTTTGATACCACCGCCAGTACCTGCAGGCGATGCACCGATAAACATCAATATCGATGACATGAATTTACTGGGCATGGTGAGACTGTTTTGATCAATGGTATTAAATCCTGCAGTCCTTGTTGTGACCGATTGAAACAATGCGCCTACAACCTTATCAAACCAGCCAAGATGTTCAGCCCCAAGAGTGTTTTTATTGGAAAGCTCCATAAACAAAAAAAACAAAAATCCCACAGTAAGCAATACACCACTCATGACAAGCACTACTTTCGAGTGTAAAGATAGCCTCCGAAAGCTCTTCTTCCTGCCAATGTCAATGAGCACAGTAAAGCCTAGCCCTCCAATAACAATGAGTATAATCAGTGTGAAGTTTACAAGGAGGTCGCTGCCGTAGTTTGTAAATGAGGTATAGTTTCCCATGATATCAAAGCCTGCATTGCAGAAGGCTGATATCGAGTGAAATATACTTTTGTAAAGTCCATCTAAAAATCCATATTGCGGAATGAACCGAATGGAAAAAAGCATGGTTCCAATGAGCTCAAACGAGAAGGTGAGTATGATAATCTTCTTAATCAGAGATACAAGGCCCTGCAATGAAAATTCATTGAGTGCTTCTTGCAATACCAAACGTTCACGCAACCCAACACGTCGTCCCATTAACATGAGTATCAACGTTGCCATAGTCATGAATCCCAGTCCACCGATTTGAATGAGTATGAGTATTGTGATTTGTCCAAAAGTGGACCAACCCGTTGCTGTATCGCGTACGATAAGTCCTGTGACACACACAGCAGATGTTGCAGTGAACAATGAATCTGTCATGCTCGCCCTAGGCGCACCGGGCGCTGCTGCAATTGGTAATGATAATAAAACCATACCGATAATTATAATCGCCGCAAATCCAATGACCAGAACTTGAGGCGGATCCAATTTTATCCTGTTTTTCATATCATATATTTTATCATAAATACACTATTTATGCATTTATATTTACTCACATATGTCAAAGTCAATTTGACGCATCGTAATGTCTGCCTTGATGCACTTAATGCGTATGTGCTGTCCCAACTTATAGACTTTGCCTGTTCTTTTACCTCTAAGTAGATATCCTTGTTCTTCAAATTCATAGTAGTCATCATCCAACGATGTCATTCTGATGAGACCTTCTACGGTGTTTTCAAGCTCTGCAAAGATGCCGAAGTCGGTAACTCCTGATATGACAGCATCAAACTCTTGTCCTACCCTCTCTGTCATGTACTCTGTCATCTTCAAATCATCCACAGCACGCTCAGCCAACATTGCTGAACGCTCTTTGTCTGAGCAGTGCTTTGCAATCTCTTGCGAGTTATCGCCAAAGTGTTTGATATATCCACCTGTGAATTCTTTTTTCGCTATCTGCTTTAGGATGCGATGCACCACAAGGTCCGGGTAGCGGCGTATGGGCGATGTAAAGTGACAGTAGCACTCCGATGCAAGTCCAAAATGTCCAACATTGGCGCTAGAGTATACCGCCTTTTGCATAGTGCGTAGCATTATGAGGTTTAACACATTTTCTTCAGGTTTGTCATTGGCTGCGTCCAATATTTCTTGTAGTTGCTTGGTTTGCACATCGTGTGTTGATCCCTTGACAGCGTATCCAAGGTTTTGTGCAAAACGTACAAATTCCAGTATCTTTTCTGGATCCGGCTGTGCATGGATACGGTACATAAACGATAGGTTGAGATCGGATACGTGTTGCGCTACAGTTTCATTGGCACACAGCATAAATTCTTCAATCATCTTATGCGAAATGCCACGCTTTCGTGTAGAGATGTCCACTGGTATTCCGTTTTTATCTACTTTTATGTGTGCTTCATCAATATCTAACTCTAAAGAACCTCTACGATAGCGCATCGCAGCTAAGGTCTCTGCTAAGTTTTTCATCATATGTAATTCTTCAAAAATTGCCTTGCGCTTTTTTATCGCAGGCTTCTGCCCATCATATATATCGTTGACTTCATCATAGGTCAGTCGTGCAACACTTTTGATAAACGATTTCTTGATATCATAGGCTACCACCTTACCTTGCGAATTTATCTCCATAAAGCAACTCAACGTTAATCGAAGATTGCCTTCACTTAGTGAGCACAGTCCGTTTGAGATGTTTTCCGGTAACATGGGGATGACACGGTCTACAAAATACACCGATGTCGCACGATCAAAGGCTTCATCATCCAGTGGGGTACCCGGTTTTACATAGTTTGAGACATCTGCAATATGTACACCCAATCGAAGGTTTCCACCTTTTGTTTTCTCAATGGATATGGCATCGTCCAGATCCTTTGCATCGCTTCCATCGATGGTGAATACATTGCGTTGCGTTAAGTCTAATCTTCCTTTTAAGCTCTGCGGATCAATTGTATTGATCTTTGATGCTTGTGCTAGGGTACTGGGTTCAAATTCTGTTCTGATACCCTTTTCCTTGATGATGCAAAGAATATCTACACCCACATCTAGAGCGCTCCCCAACACTTCATCGATTGCGCCGATGGGATTACGTCCTGCGGATTTATCCCATTTGGTAATGCGTACGATAACTTTATCGTTGGCTTTTGCACCATTTTTCTTGTCTCTGGGAACAAAGACGTCCGATCCCCAACTCTTATCCTCCGGTACAACAAATCCACCGGATGGAATTTCCTCAAATGTTCCCACCAGTGATTCACGCCCTCTTTTTAGTACTTTGAGCACAATGCCTTCTTTTCTTTTGTCCTGTGGTGTTTTATGTGAAAAAGATGCAAGTACGCGGTCTCCATTGAATGCACCATTCATGTTGGATGACGCAACGAAGACATCTTCTTCTCCATCATCAGGGATTAAGAAGCCAAAGCCTCTTTCTTTTCTTTGCATTGATCCGACGATGTACCCCAACTGTGATGGGAGTGCATATGCACCTTTTTTTGTCTTGATAAGCAAGTGCTCTGACTTCATTTCATCTAGTATAGGTCCTATTTCATCTGCTGTTACTTCTAGTTTCTGTTTGAGTTCATCAAACTTCATCGGACGTTGTTCTTGTTTTAATAGTTCTATAATTGTTTCTTGTTTCATTTTATTCCTTTATCTACCGCGAGCAATCCTGCTATGGTCTTGGCATCTTCTATGATGCCTTGTTGTATCATATTGATTGCTTCATCTAGCGGTACTTTTATCGTTTCTATAAATTCATCTTCATCAAAGGCAGTCTTTCCTGCCACCAATTCTGATGCTTTATATATGTGTATTATTTCTGTGCAAAACCCGGGTGATACACGAATGCTAAATAGCTTAGCGATCTTCCCTGCTTCGTATCCTGTCTCCTCTTGTAGTTCTCTTGCTGCACATTTATCAGGATCTTCTCCTACGTCTATTTTCCCCGCCGGGATTTCTAGCAATACTTTTTCTGCACTCTGCCGAAATTGATTAACGAGTATAACATTGCCTTGCGCATCTAAAGCAACAATTGCGCATGCATCAGCACTCTGTACGATATCATAGATGCCCTCTTTTTGGTTGGGAAGCGTGACAAGTCGTTGCTCTACATCAAAGATCTTCCCCTGGTACACCTTTTTCCTACTGATGATATTTTCTATCAGCTTCATTATATCCTCTTTTTTGTTTACAAATTAAAATGCAGAAGGCGTAAACCCTCTGCATTGATTGTATCATATTTTGATGCTGTATATCTTAGAGTAATTTCTCAAACAGTGCGATGGAAAAACTCAAGACAAACAGAACAGCTGCAGTGATTTTGGTCCACTTTGCAAGCTTCTGTTCAAATGATCTTGTGGAGTTCCTACCAAATGATGCTTCGGATTGTCCTGTTAATGCGCCAACACCACCTGCTTGACCGGGTTGTAGCAAAACAACAGTGATAAGACTAACAGCGGACACCGCCATTACAATATATAAAATAATCATCAATACTTGCATCTTAAAATTTCCTCCTGAAAGCTCTAAACTATAAGCTAAGCGATTATATCATAACTGCTTGATTATTGCAACCAAAGTTGTCCTTATCTCCTGCGACCACGCCCACGGCGTGCACCGTCTGAGTTTCTGGATGTAGATTGTCTGCTTCTTGATGCTGCTGCTTGCTTTTTTTGCTTTGTATTTCGGCTGACCATTGCAATGATTATTATCACGAAAAGCAGTGCTGTAATCCCGATGACGACATAGATCAATTTATCATTGTCAATAAAGCCAACGATTCTATTTTCCGGTGTGGCCGTAGGTGTTAGTGCAACAGGCGTAACTGTCGGTATGGGGGTTGCTTCCGGTAGTACTTCAACAACATTTGCTGCAATCAAGTTGCATGTCAATACAGGGGATGCGCCACCGTCCAAGAAATATTCCACCGTGCCTACTTGTTGTCCAATCGCAATGGGTGCAACCAATGGCGTAGTGATGTTTTGCACGCTATTAAAACGATTAAGGTCTGCAAAGATCGCTTGTATTGTATCTTTTGTATCTGTAATGTATGCATTGCTTGTTGGCATCACTGTCATCTGAAGGTTATCTTGTGTGTCAGATGTTTTGGCATTATCTACATGTGTAGATATTGTCTCCTCCGAAATCAACAGCTTCACTAAGTCTATGGTGTCATAGAATTCAAAGGCATACATAAACATGGTAGTAGAGTCTACCCATCTTCCGCTTTTTGTATCGTCCAATACGACTGTAATCACTTCTTGGGTACCATCTTTGCTTTGGGCAGCGCCCACTAGTGTTGCTTGTGCTGCTGTAGTATATCCTGTTTTGATACCGATTGCATTACCCTTGGTATTGTTGATAAATGCATAATCATCACTGGCTCTTTCACTGATTAGACTATTTAGATTCTCCCAGATATCTTCAGGCCAAGGTGTGGTCTCTGCTCCATGAATATTGGTGGTGGGTGGTAAGTGCCTATAGGTGCCCACAACTTCTCTGAATATCTCATTCTTCATGGCAGTATATGCAAGAATCGCCATGTCCATGGCTGTAGTGAACTGTTGTTCATCATGTAATCCATGTGGATTCACATAGTTAGTGCCAATCATCCCGACTTCTACAGCGCGTGCATTCATCATGTTTGCAAATCCTTGGAGACTTCCGCCTACGTGCATCGCAAGTGCCACTGCTGCATCGTTTCCGGACTCCAACATCAATGCATAAAGTAGGTCACGTACAGTAATTAGCTCTCCTTTTGCAAGGCCAACCATCTTCGCTAGACCGTCAGTTATGTTTATGTCAGTGATTTGCACATATTCATCCATATCTGCATTTTCTGCAACCAACAGTCCTGTCATTATTTTGGTAATGCTTGCAGGAAACTTTTTGGTGTTTGAATTCTCCTCATAGAGCACTTTTCCTGTATGTGCATCCAGTATCACTGCATAGTGCGACTTGGTGGCATCCTCATTGAGTACACCATCTGTGGTTAGCTTTTCCCAATCACGTGGTTCAGGCTCTCCTGCTGCATATACTGTGTTTGCTCCAAAAGTGAATATGAGTAACAATACCAAGCTGATGAGCGGTATCATTTGTCGTGTTTTTTTATTTATCATACCCTATGATCTCCATATAAAAGTTTTTCAATTATGAATTATATCATATTTTGATAAAAAAGTTTTCACGATATCGAATATTGCATCCTTATACGCGTATATCAATCATAAGGAATCGTATCATGATGTGTATAATTCTTATTATTTGATGTGTTCTTTCCTTCTACTTTCTTCCGATATCACGCCTGAAATGTGCATCCTTAAATTTGATTTTCCCTACACCATCATATGCCTTACTGATGGCTTCATCCAATGTATCCCCTTGAGCTGTAACGCCCAGTACTCTGCCACCATTGGTTAGATACTTCCCATCTTCAAGCCTTACCCCTGCATGATAAACAATTGCATCGCTTAAGTCATCAAGCCCATTTATTTCATAGCCTTTTTTGTAAGATACAGGATACCCGCCCGATGCCATTACAATGACCGCTGCGTGTGCATCTTTGAATGTAACTTCTGCATCTTCCAAACGTTCGTCGTATACTGCTTCAATAATCTCATAGAAATCGCTTGAAAGAAGAGGCAATACGACTTGTGCTTCAGGGTCTCCGAAACGGGAATTGTATTCAATCACCTTAGGTCCGTCAGTTGTGAGAATTAAACCAAAATACAATACGCCCTTAAATGGGCATCCTTCAGAGTTCATTGCATGCATGGTGGGGTATAGTATGGTTTCCTCCACCACTTTTGCGATGTCTTTTGTATACTTGTGTGATGGTGCAAACGCCCCCATGCCACCTGTGTTGGGTCCTTCGTCGTTATCGTATGCACGCTTATGATCTTGCGATGATACCATGGGTTTGATGGTCTTTGAATCGGTAAAGCACAAGAGCGATACTTCAGGTCCTTGCAAAAACTCTTCGACAACAATTCGCGCACCAGCTTTACCGAACTTCTTGTCCACCATAATTTCATCCACTGCACTCAATGCTTGCGTGTCAGTGAGTGCAACATATACTCCTTTACCTAAGGCTAGCCCATCTGCCTTAATCACGATGGGTGCGCCTATCTTCTTGATATATTCTTTTGCCAGTGTTGCATCTGTAAATACTTCATATGCAGCAGTTGGAATATTGTATTTCTTCATTAAATCTTTGGCGAATACTTTACTTGCTTCAATCTGAGCTGCTTTTTTATTTGGTCCAAATGCTTTAATGCCGCTTTGCTCCATCTTATCTACCATACCGATTGCCAGTGGATCATCGGGTGCGACAAATACCATATCCACAACTTCGCCTTTTGCAAGCTGAATCATACCTTCAATATCCATAGCACCTACATCAAAGCACTTTGCAAGCTTTGCCATGCCCCCATTTCCAGGTGCACAAATCACATCACTCACATGAATGCTTTCGAGTAGTTTTATAAGTATGGCGTGTTCTCTTCCGCCGGAGCCGACCAATAGTATTTTCATATAAATCCCTTAAGTTATTATTTTTACACTTCCTTAAAGTAATTACTCACATAAAGTTTCACATATTACTTCGACCTTCATCGCTTAGGGCTTTCAAAATCCTTGCAAGATGGGGTGTAGTGTATGAAAGTCGAGGCGCATAGATAGTCCTATGTAACGAATTTTGCGAATAACCTCGCACTGAAATTGTGAATTTTTAGGCGCTTTAGGAATGCTTGAAGTGGCGCATCCCAGTCAACACCATCGCCATGCCCGCATCGTCTGCTGCCTTGATGGAGTCCTTATCATTTTTTGACCCACCGGGTTGAATGATTGTTGTAATTCCTGCTGCAGCTGCTGCTTTCACGCAATCATCAAAGGGAAAGAATGCATCAGATGCTAAGGCTGCACCTTGCGTTTTGCCTTTGCCATGATCGATGGCTTGTTCTGTTGCCCAGATCCTGTTTACCTGCCCTGGACCAACGCCGACGGATTGCTTGTCTTTTGCAATAGCAATACCATTGCTTTTGGCATGCTTTACAAGCTTCCATGCAAACATCATGTCTTCCATTTCTTTATCAGTAGGTTTACGCTTTGTTACCACAGTGAGTTCATCACCCAATAGTTTAAGATCCATATCCTGCACCAACATGCCACCCAACACCTTTTTCATATCAATAGTGCCTTCTTGCAGTTTGCAGTTGATGGTGGGGAGCTCCAATAGTCGAATGTTTTTTTTCTTGGTGAGTATCTTTAGTGCTTCTTCTGAGTAGCTTGGTGCAACAACGATTTCAATGAATATCTTATTGATGCCTTCTGCCATCTTGGCATCTACCTCTGCATTAGTCACTACGATACCGCCGAATATCGATTTTGAATCTGCCTCATAGGCTTTCTGCCACGCTTCAGCTACTGTATCTGCACTGCCTACGCCACAAGGGTTTGCATGCTTGACACCCACAACAGTAATGTCTGTAAATTCACGAAGGATGTCCAGTGCACCATTGGTGTCGGAGATATTGTTGTAGGATAGCTCTTTTCCATGTAATTGAGTAGCCTGCGCCAGTGATCCATCCAGATTGCCCATTTCACGATAGAAGCATGCTTTTTGATGTGGATTCTCACCATAGCGTAATTCCTGCTGCTTTTCATAGGTAACTGTTAGTTTCTCTGGAAATTTGATGTTTTGCTGCTTTTGCAAGTAGCCTACAATCAATGCATCATAGCTTGCTGTATGTTCAAAGACTTTGTAGCAAAGGTTAAATTTTGTCTCCTTAGATACTACACCATTTTCTTTGAGCTCTGTAAGCACCTTGTCGTAGTCCCTTGGGTCTACAACCACTGTTACGTCCTGATAGTTCTTGGCTGCACTTCTAAGCATGGTCGGTCCGCCGATATCGATGTTTTCAATAGCGTCTTCAAGCTTCACATCCGGATTTGAAATCGTCTGTCTGAATGGATATAGATTGATGAATACAAAGTCGATCGTGTCAACGTCCAAATCCTTAATCTGCTTCATGTGGTCCTCAGAGCTTCTCATAGCAAGGATACCTGCATGCACTTTGGGGTGCAATGTCTTGACCCTGCCATCCAAACACTCCGGGAAACCTGTGATGTCGCTGACATCTAGTGCATCAATTCCCGCTTCGCGAATCTTAGCTGCTGTGCCACCTGTTGAGATAATCTCAATACCGAGTTTATCAAGTCCCTTTGCAAGTTCTAGTATCCCTGTTTTGTCTGATACGCTGATTAATGCTCTCATTGAATTTTCCTCCAAAATATATTAACTTGAGTACCTCAAGTTCGTTTACGCATCTTTTATAATTGTCTTTCTACCTGTAACCATGATTCTATTATCGCACAAAAGTGCAACTGCTTGCACCAATAGTTTGTGCTCCAATGGTAATATCCTCGCTGCCAGCGTCTGTGGCGTATCATCTTTTAGTACATCGACAACACCTTGCAATATTACAGGTCCTTCGTCTGCTTGCTTTGTTGCAAAATGAATGGTACACCCTGAGATTTTTGCGCCATAGTCAATCACTGACTGGTGCACTTTCTCGCCATAGAATCCCATCCCACAAAAAGAAGGAATCAGTGCTGGATGTGTGTTGATAATTTTATTGGTGTATTGATCAATGACATTGGCATGTAAAATGTCTAGATAGCCTGCAAGAACGATGATATCAATATTGTTTTCCAACAATGTATTCAGGACTTTTTGTCCTTGCTGTTCTTGATTTGCAAATTGGTATTTGTTGATATAAATGCTTTTTATACCTGCTTCATTTGCACGTACTTTTGCATGAGCTTGCTTTCTATTGTATATGAGTAACGTAATAGTGCCATGAATCTCACCTTTTTTGCATGCGTCTAGTACTGCTTGAAAGTTTGAGCCGCCACCGGATGCAAATACTGCAATCTTCTTCACAGGATGACTCCCTCACCTTTTTTGACTGTGCCGAGAACGACAACATCATGTATTGCATCTGTTACTTTTTTTACATCTAGTTTATCTACTGCAAGCACCATACCGATCCCCATATTGAATGTATTGTACATCTTATCATTTTCAAGACCGCTTTTTTTCTGCATCAACTTGAATACTGCGGGTATTTCATAAGAATCTATATCAATATCAGCACACATTCCTTGAGGTAGCATTCTTGGAATGTTTTCTATGAATCCGCCTCCGGTGATGTGTGATATTCCTTTGACTTTTACTATCTTTGTAATCTTTTTGATCTCTTCAACATATATCTTAGTTGGCGTAAGTAATGCATCACCAATCGATTTATCTATTTCATCATAGTGCTTTGTTAGTGCTTTTTCATCATCACCAAATATCTTACGAATCAACGAAAATCCATTGCTGTGTACACCCGATGATTTGAGCCCCAGCAGTACATCACCATCTTTGATGCTTTTTCCATCGATGATGTTCTTTTTATCCACAATGCCCACACAAAAGCCGGCCATGTCATATTCCCCGCCATCATAAAACCCGGGCATCTCAGCAGTTTCGCCACCGATAAGTGCGCACCCTGCCTGTCTGCAACCATCTGCAATACCGGATACGATGTCAGCTGCTTTTTGCGGATCTAGTTTGCCGGTTGCCATATAGTCTAGAAAAAATAACGGTGTTGCACCTTGGCAAATGATATCGTTAGCACACATCGCAACCAAGTCGATCCCCACAGTATTGTGAATATCCAAAGAAAAAGCAAGCTTTAGCTTTGTTCCCACACCATCAGTACCTGCAACTAATATAGGTTCATCCATATGGTGTCCTGCGATAGAATATAGTCCGCCAAATGACCCCACATCGCCGATAACATTGTCATCGAATGTGCTTTTTATATGATCTTTCATTAGATTCACAGCCGTATAGCCCGCTTCGACGTCCACACCTGCTGATTTATAATCCATACTCATGTATACTCCTAAAGTTAAAAGTTGTTATTAAATTTCAATATAATTATAGTTTAAAAGTGGGACAATGTCTTGGGGCAACTTCCATATCAATAGGATAGTCCCCATCAAAGCACCCCGTGCAAAATTGACACTTTGTGCCATCTACTGCTTCTAGTAATTCATCAATGGTTAGGTATGATAATGAATCCACACCAATAAGTTCTGCAATCTCTTCAATGGAGTTGGATGATCCAATCAATTGTGTTGCACAAGGAGTGTCGATTCCAAAAAAACATGGGTACTTCACCGGGGGAGAAGATATGCGCATATGCACTTCTTTTACACCCGAGTCTCTGAGCATTTCAACAATCTTTCGTGATGTAGTGCCGCGTACGATGGAATCATCCACCAATACAACACTCTTTCCATTTACATTGCGCTTCAGTGCATTAAGCTTTATTTTCACACTCTGCTCACGCAGTGCTTGTTGTGGTTTGATAAATGTTCTTCC
>JAGLOK010000107.1 GCA_023139005.1 Clostridiales bacterium
ACTATGTTGGGTGCGATCTTGGATTTAATTTACTTCAACGTCCTGTAATGTATGATTCTCATCATGATATTGAAATATATTCAAACGGACAAATTCAAACAGAAGGTATTGAGACTGTGACTATCGTAGGAAACATATGCGAAAGTGGTGACAAACTTGTAATCGGCAGAACACTACCAACAATCAAGATCGGTGATATATTAGGCGCTATGGATGCAGGTGCATATGGGTACTCAATGGCTTCTAATTATAATAACAGATTAAGGCCTACAGAAGTATTGCTAACAAGCAATGGAAAAGCAAAACTCATTCGTAAAAGAGATACTCTTGATGATTTAATTAGAGGATTTTAGTAAAAACATTCATCCCGCGTTTTGTGGGCT
This sequence comes from Clostridiales bacterium, assembly GCA_023139005.1. Classification (GTDB taxonomy): domain Bacteria; phylum Bacillota; class Clostridia; order Christensenellales; family UMGS416; genus JAGLOK01. The sequence continues at coordinate 384 of JAGLOK010000107.1, forward strand.
TTTTTGCTTTATACTACGAATAGTTTGTATTCCCTAATTCAATCCCAATTGATATTTCCATCATGATATCATCCATAATTTTCTCTCTTTTAAATGAGAATGTCTTATCTCCTACAACTATGATGTGATCTAGCAATGGAATACCGATGACACCAAGTGCTAATGCAACTTTCTTAGTTGCAAGAATATCTTCTGAAGTTGGTTTGCAATTTCCTCTTGGATGATTGTGAGCTAGTATCACGCTGGATGCTTCGTGCTTTGTTGCAGCAACAACTACTGACTTTGAACTAATCTGTAATTCATTTTGTGTTCCCTCTTTAATAAATGCAGAACTTATGAGTTTGCTCTTAGAATCTAAACATATTAGATAGCAGGTTTCATTGAACTTTCCTATCATTAAAGCTTTAGTATATTTACATGATTTCTCAATAGTATCAATTAATTCTCTTGGTTGTATTTTATCTAGATTATATCTTCTTAAAATAGAAGGAATCATAGTTAGCAACACGGCCGAACGCTTTGATATACCTCTTGTTTTTATTAAATCGTTGATACTTGCATCCATGATGCTTGATATTGAGCCATATTCCTCAAGCAACTTATGTGCAAGTGGATTAACGTCTTTTCTTGGAATCGTAAAAAACAATAATATTTCTAGAATTTCATGGTCTGCAAAAGAACCTAACCCTTCCTTTTCTAGTCTTTCATATACTCGTTGTCTATGATCCTTATGAATGTCCTTATTTTCTTCTATTATATCTTTACACATATTTCCATTATCTACAAACTACTCATTTTGTCAAATAATTGTTTTCTTATATAATCTACATAATTTGTGTATAGAAAAAATTTTAATCTTATGTTAGACTTTTATATGAAAATAATATAAATATTATACAGGGAGAGTACAAATATGAAAAATGCATTGGTTGCACAATCAGGTGGACCGTCCCCAGTAATCAATTCTTCTCTACAAGGAGTTATAGAGGGATGCTTTGCCTATAGTCAAATTGACAAGGTCTTTGCAAGTTGGCATGGTATTGAAGGAGTTTTGTTAGAAGAATTAATCGATATGACAAAACAAGACAAAAATGAGATTGCACTACTTAAAAACACCCCCGCTGCAGGAGCAATAGGTACATGTAGATATAAGCTCAAAGAGGATCAGACCGATGATTTTAATAGAATTATAGATGTTTTCCAAGCGCACAATATTGGTTACTTCTTTTATATCGGTGGCAACGACTCAATGGATACTGCATCTAAAGTCTCAAAACTTGCAGAAGAACGCGGTGTAGATTTAGTCGTAGTCGGCGTTCCAAAAACAATTGACAACGATGTAGGTGATAGTGAATTCACAATTATTGATCACACGCCCGGTTATGGTAGTGCTGCTCGCTATTGGGCAACAATCATGCAAAATGTTGAAGAAGAAAACAGAGGAATGCATGTATCAGAAGCTGTTGCAGTATTTCAAGCAATGGGTAGAAAATCAGGATGGCTCACCGCAGCATCACGCCTTGCAGATCCCGAGCGCAAGATGCCTCTACAATTGTATTTTGCAGAATCAAATCACAACCTTGAAACTCTTGCTGATAATGTAAATGATCAACTCAAACGCGACGGTCGTTGTATAGTAGTTATAAACGAAGGCTTTGATGTCGGTGATATTGGAGCAAGTCATGATGGTTTTGGTCATGTTGAATATGGTGCAAGTGAAATCACAGCAATGCAAGCTGTAACCAATCACTTGAATAAAATTGGCTTAAAAGCAAGAGGTCAAGCAACTGGACAAATGCCCGGTGTTTTGCAGCGCGGATGTTCAATTCACGCATCAAAGGTCGATGTTGAGGAAGCATATCTTGTAGGACAGAAAGCAGTTGATATCGCAATTAACGATGGTACTGGATATATGGCAACTACACTTCGCAAAAAGCAAGAAAAGTATGAAGCATATTTTGACAAAGTGAAGCTTGATGTTGTTGCCAACTCTGAAAGATTCCTCCCAGATAGTTGGATTGCCCCAGGTGGCATCGATGTGACCGATGATTTCATCAAATATGCACAACCTTTAATCGGAGATGGTTGGCCTGATATTAAAATAGAAAATGGTCTCCAAAGATTTGCAAGGATTGAACGTAAATTCATCGATAAAAAACTAGAAGAGTACAAGCCACAGATGTTTTAGTTATAGTATTTAACCTAGCTATTAAGATGAGAGTTTCTAACTCTCATCTTTTTTATGTAATGTAATTATGTTATATTATTTAAAGACAATAACATATCGGAGGAATGAATGAACTACGAACTAGATAATATTATTACAGATTTTCTTGCTAATAATCGCGAAAATTTTATTAAAGACTTACAAAAACTAATACGAATCGATTCTACTTTTGCTGACGATAAGTCCGGGAAACCATATGGCGCAGGCAATGCAAAAGCTATTGATTTCATGATGGATTTGTGCAAAGATGCAGGACTTGAGTGTCGCAATATTGATTATTACTGTATGGATGCTACACACGGTGAAGGCAAGGAAGTTATTGCCTCCCTATCTCATCTTGATATTGTACCAGTTGGAGATGGCTGGATTCACAACCCATTAGGAGGAGAAGTAGAAGGTGATATCATATATGGTCGTGGTGTAAATGATGATAAAGGTCCTCTTCTAGCATCGCTGTATGCTTTAAAAGCTTTACTTTCTAATAATACTAATTTTAATCGCAAAATACGTTTAATTTTCGGCTGTGATGAAGAACGAGGAATGAGTGACATGAAGTATTACCTGGAAAAATGTCAAGCACCGGATTATGCATTTTCTCCTGATGCATACTTCCCTACTGTACACGCTGAAAAGACTATAATAGGAGGAACATACAAAACCAACATCAAAAAACCCAGCATAGTACAACAGATATTTGGAGGCACTACGCGTAACGTTGTTCCGAGTAGTGCAACAGCAATAGTAAGCAGAATTGGTTCTTTTCATAACGACCCAAATATTGTTGTTGAAGATAAAGATGGTATGTATAAAATTACTGCGACCGGGTTACCAGCTCATGCATCTACCCCTGAACAGGGAAAGAACGCACTGGTTATACTATTTAAATATCTAAAAAGAGTGTTGCCAAAAGGTGATCCATACAAACTCATTGCAGAGAAATTCTTTAGTGCTTTTCAATTTACAGATGGTAGCAAGCTTAAAATAGATTGCTATGATAAAGCAACAGGAGCTCTTACCATCAATTTGGGTGTTGTACAAGGTAATAAAGATGCTTTTGAGGCAGTCTTTGACTGCAGGCATCCTGTAACCTTGGATGATGAGTTAACACATAAGAAGTTAACAAATGCCATAAAGGGCTTCAAATTGGCTAACTGTGAAGTTTCAAAGGGACTCTATTGGCCTACTGATCATCCACTAATAAAGACGCTTCAAAATGTCTATAAAGATATAACCGGAGACAAAACACTACCTAAAACAATGGGTGGTGGAACGTATGCAAGAGCACTCCCCTGTGCTGTTGCTTTTGGTCCTGTGTTTCCTGATTCAAAACCTAAAGGCGCACACATGGCCGAAGAAAATGCAAGTATTGATGAGCTTTTGAAAGCTGCTAGAATATATGCACACTCATTTTATGAATTAGCAAATATGGAATAAGAATAATTAGTTGAATTATAGAAAAGTATCATAACTAAATGGTGCTTTTTTACTGCTGTTTACTTAGAGCACAAACTGCCAATGCAGAAATAGCTCTTCCCGCACCGTGTTCTCCGATTTCTTCTGTCGTAGTCGCTTTGATATTGATTTTAGATGAATTGACACTCAGAGCATCTGCTATATTCATTCTCATTTCATCATTATACGGAGATAGTTTTGGTTTTTCGCATATAATTGTACTATCAATATTCAAAATCTTAATTTTATTATCTGCAAGCTTCTTACCTACTTCACTTAAAAGTCTAATACTTGAAATATCTTTATATTGTTCATCTGTATCTGGAAAATGATAACCAATATCACGTAATCCCGCGCCACCTAGTAAGGCATCCATAATAGCATGTACCAAAACATCTGCATCCGAGTGTCCCATAAGTCCTTTTTCATATGGGATTTCCACACCGCCTAAAATTAATTTTCGGTCTTTTTCTAGCCGATGCGTATCATATCCTGTCCCACAACAAGCAATACCTCCCGACATCATTGCTTCTGCCAGAACAATGTCTTGTTCAACAGTAATTTTAATATCCCGCGCATTCGTATCATAAATTGACACATCATATCCAGCGCGTTCCATAACAGAAGCACTATCAGTTCCCTTGAATCCTTCTTCAATAGCATCCTCATACGCTTTGAAAATTTGCTCATATTTAAAAATTTGTGGTGTGTGTGCTACTCTTAGCTGTGATCTGTCCAATGTTTTTGTGATTTTATCTTTTTCAATTTGCTTGACTGTATCATATATAGGCCCTACGGCAATCGCTGCTCCCGTTTTTTGAGCAAGTCCTAAAGTAGCTTCAATTGTTTCTTTTGTTACCATAACTCGTGCTGCATCGTGAATTGCAACAAAGTCACATCTTTTATCCACAACTTTTAGTCCTGCCAATGCAGACTGTATTCGAGATTGTTTTCCTTCAATAATATCAATAGTTGTTTCTATATTGTATCCTGAGATAATTTCTATATAATCTTTTAATTGATTTTGTGGTACAACTAAAACAATTTTATGAATCAACTGTACACTATCGAATGTGCATAACACATGCCATAACACACTTCTTCCAGCAACTTCTCTGAGCGCTTTAGGCATTGCATCCTGCATACGAGTCCCACTACCGGCAGCAAGTATTACAGCACAATTCATGATATCTGCTTATACATATCAGATGTTTTGTCTTTTGGTATCGTATCTGCTAATAAAAGCACCTCAAACTCTCTAATATTTGTTCCTAATTCAACTTGAATATGATCTCCCACATTAACTTTACTGCCAGGTTTTGCATTTTTCCCGTTAATCTTGATTGCGCCTGCTGAACATGCTTGATTTGCAATACTTCTTCTCTTAATAATTCGAGATACTTTTAGATATTTATCAATTCTCATATGTGCTCCTCTTGGTTACAGTTATTTAAATTTTGATGTGATAACTTACCTATTTTTTGTTTCATTATAACACAAAGGCCTGCTTCCATATAGAAACAAACCTTTAGTTTACTTATCGAAAAAAATTAGTTCAATGCTGCTTTAAATGCCTTGCCAGCTTTGAAGCTTGGGTTAATTGATGCTTTGATTCTGATTTTTTCTTTAGTTATTGGATTAAAACCATCACGCTCTGCACGGTGTCTGGGTTCATATGTGCCAAAACCTACGAGTTGTACTTTTTCACCTGACTTTAGGGCTGCAATAACTGCTGTGTTATACGCCTCTATTGCGACTTCTGCGTCTTTCTTTGTAAGATTTCCCTTTTCTGCAACCAATGCTATAAAATCTGATTTTTTCAATTTACGTCCTCCTTAGTTTTATTGTTAATCGATACATTATAAATTGAGCTAATAGAAATATCAATCAGCAAAACCATTCTACAATGAATTGGTATATTTTTCAACAATATTCATGAATTTTTCATAGAATTTACGTAAATATAGAATATATCATAAATTTGCTTTATAACATGCGTATATTTTGACTATTATTCTGTCTTTTTTTCTAAGGATATTATTCGCTTAACAAACTCTTTTACTGCATTCTGCAAGGTTAATTCTGCTTCAACATCAAGTATTCTTGACATGTGTACTGTCTGTAATAGTATTTCCCCTAGCAAAACACTACATTGATCTAGCTGCTTTTTCTTCATTGCACTATTCAATTGATTATAATATCCTTTCATATTTTTTATCATTTTAGAAATATCATCATCGCAGTAATACTCGTGGTTTTCTCGAATAGTCTCTGATTTATTTATTATTGAAAATACCTTTTGTGCTCTCATTAATGCTGTCATAGATTTTGGAACACTATTGAGCTTTGCACTTATTGTTGCATCTTGCTTGTCTTCCTGTTTTATTTCATCCCAAAGTTTCTTTACCTCTGATGAAGTTTGTACACTCTCATCTGAAAACACATGAGGATGTCTTTTGACTAGCTTTCTTGCGAGGTTGTCTGATACGTCACGCATATCAAAATCTCCACGCTCAGCAGCAATCGTTGCGTGAAATATTACTTGCAGTAAAACATCACCCAATTCATCACATAATTCGTGCATATCTCCTGAGTCAATCGCGTCTAATACTTCGGCGCATTCTTCAAGTAAGTATCTTTTTAAAGATACATGGTTTTGCTCCCTATCCCACGGACATCCTTCTGGAGATCGTAGTTTCTTAAATATACCTTCCAGATCAATCATATCGTATCTTGATTTGTCTGATTTTACTGGTATGTACATCATTGTATTATGATCACAATTTGTATGCCGATCTAATTCGAATAATGGCATCTTCGAGTATACACCAAAGCTTCCAACAAGTATTTCATGTTCATCTCCATACTCTTCAGAGAGTAGTATTTTCACATCAGATAGTAAATATTCATTATCCAAAGCACTGACAATAAGTGGTATTCTCGAAGAAAATAATCCTACCTCAAGACAGCTAGCGGGAATTATACTATAACCACACGAGGCATCTGATTGTTTGCATGCTGCAAGTAAATCATATTCAGGTGCAATACCTGCCAGTATTTCAACATTAGAATATCTTGAAAATATCTCATTCACACTACCATCTAGCGCAACCGCACTTCCGGGTACTAAATAACATACATCAATTTCCTGTGCACTCTTAATGACTTCATCCGCTAGTAACTTATCTAAAGAATTGAAGTTTTCTGCATCCTCATATATATAATCTAACGTAGTAAATTGTATTTTCTTCTTTTCTAGAATTTCTGCAACATCTGAGATTTTGGTTCTTAAAATTATTTTTGGAGATGAATCTTTATTTAGACTATGTACTTTATCTGACATTCCCATGATTGTTATTTTATTCATTAGCCAATCTTCCTTGAGAGTTTATCGTATCCCTTTATCATCCTCGAGCCACTGGGAAGTCCCAATATCTCTGACCTTGAAAGTACACCAAAAATAGGTATACAAAGCACAAAGATTACTACCCCTACCAGAACTGCAATAATTGTTGCAAAAGAGGTATTGATGATGCTACTAAGCAATGCATAACTTCCCCAAGCAGCAGCACCCATGAAAATTGATGCTAGTGCTGGTCTTAGCAAACACTCTCTAAATCCAAAGTGTACACCTGTCAGTTTTTTGACAATCACTATATCGATAATTGCTGCAACTAAATAACAGGAAAAAGTTGAAATAGGCGCACCATAAATATTAATCGATGGTGTTCCAATCAAAATATATCCTAATATGATTTTAATTACAGCACCTGAACCCAGTGCAATGACCGGAACTATTACTTTTCCCAACCCCTGCAAAACTCCGTTGAGTGTTTGTAGTATCGATAGGAATATTACACCACCTGCAATAATAGAGAGTAATTGTCCAGCTAGTGCTACTTCATTTATAGTCAGTTTGCTTCCATACAATAAATCAATGATCGGTGTACTAAGTATTGCTAATCCCACAGCAGATGGCAACCCAACAAGCATCGCCATTTTAAAACCTATTTTTGTGTTATTCTTAATCGCATCTATTTGGCCATTTGAATGTGCAGATGATATTACAGGCAAAATAGAAACACAGAATGCAAGAGAGATTGTTCCAGGAACGTTAACAAGAGTATTTACATAAAATGAAAATATTCCAAATAATGATCGCGCACTTTCTAAAGTATAGCCAATAGTCATGAGCCTTGCTCGGATAATAATAGTATCAGAAAGTGATACTATAGGCATGATCGATGCACCTATTAGAATTGGTATTGCAAGTGTAATAATTTTTTTTAGTATATTACCAACACTCTGCGATGAAACCTCGTCTTTGGGGACTTTCTCTCTTCGCAAGAAATAATATACTGTAATCACACATAGTGCGATAAATTCAGATATAACTACTCCAAGTATTGCCCCAGCTGCTGCATATTCAACTCCCTTTGGTAGCATCACATATGCAAGAGTCAGGCCCATGCCTACTTTGACAACCTGTTCTATTACTTGTGTCATAGCAGTTGGAAACATGTTTTGCAGTCCTTGGAAATAACCTCGAATGGCAGACATCACTGCAACAAATAATATTGCAGGTGCAATGTATGCAATTGTTATTGACGCTAATGGATCTTTCACCATGATTGCAAGTGTTTCTGAAAAGAGAAATAATGCAATAGCAAATACTAATCCTAATGTAGCAAGCAAAACAAGTGCAACTCTAAATATCTTCTTTGCACCAGCTCTATCACCTAGTGCTATATGCTGTGAAACTAATTTTGATATTACAGGAGGAAGTCCTGCAGTGGAAAGCATAAGGAGTACTGTATAAAAAGGATATGCTGTTTGATAAAGTGCAGAGCCTTCAGTTCCAAGTAAATTTGCAAGTGGTATACGATAAAGTATTCCAATTGCTTTTACAAGAATGCCAGCTACACCTAATGTCGCAGCCCCTTTGATAAAGCTTTTTCTGTTCATTTGTCCTCCATGGTTATAAATATAACTTTTTTATTATAACATATTCATATTAAATACAGAATATAATCTGTTTTAAACATTTTGTAAAATTAGTCATATCGGATCTTCCATGATTGATTATTTCTTTT
>JAGLOK010000108.1 GCA_023139005.1 Clostridiales bacterium
TTAGTACAATAAACTTAGGTTTGCCAACCAAGTAAAAGACTGAAGGAGGAATATCCAATGGACAAAGACAGTTTAGCACACACAAGATGGAGGTGTAAATATCACATAGTATTTGCACCAAAATACAGGCGACAAGTAATATACGGAAAGATAAAGGAAGATATAGGACAGATATTAAGAAAGCTAAGCGAGTTCAAAAAAGTAGAAATACTAGAAGCAGAAGCGTGTCCAGATCATGTACATATGTTAGTAAGCATACCACCTAAAATAGCAGTATCAAGCTTTATGGGATACCTAAAAGGTAAGAGTTCGCTAATGATATTTGATAGACATGCAAATATGAAATACAAATATGGAAACAGAAAATTCTGGTGTAAAGGATATTATGTAGATACAGTAGGAAAGAATAAGAAAGCAATAGAGGAATATATAAAAAACCAATTACAAGATGACATAGTAGGAGATCAAATAAGCATAAAAGAATACCTTGATCCATTTACAGGAGAAAAGGTTAAGAAGTAGACTGATAGCCGCTTAAGCGGCTGAACGAGAATGCAAAGCGGTTGGCAGACTTTTCAACGTGTCTTAAGACACAAGCTAGCCCCAACCCTTACAGGGTTAGAGCAAACCACCCGTTGGACGGGTGGTCCTGATTGTGTTTTTCAAAGTAGAAAAAATATCGACCTCCTATTGAGGGATCAGTGATGATTAGGAGGTCTACTCAATCTTTATATAATTGATATAATAACTATTTTATTGTTCCTGCGACCATACCCTTAATAATATGTTTCTGTCCGAATAAGAAACCAATAATTACAGGTATTGCCGCCATGAGAACCGTCGTCATGATCAAGTCCCACTTCTTAACAAACGAACCCGCAAAGGCACGAATTGCAAGTGGAATAGTTTGGATTTCTTGTCCTACACCCAAAATCAGAGAGGGCAGCAGGAAGTCATTCCATATCCATATACCATTTAGTATCAGCACCGTCACAAAGATAGGCTTCAGTACTGGGACAATCATGTTGAAGAACACTCTAGGTTTAGAGCATCCATCAATAGTTGCAGCCTCCTCGAGAGCCATTGGAACGGACTTAATAAATCCATGGAACAAAAATACCGAAAGTGGTGTACCAAAACCAATATAGGCAAATATCATGCCATAATAGGTTCTGAGCATCTTTATGCCTGTTGCAAGATATATGTTTCTGAATAATGCCACCAATGGAAACATAACCACTTGGAACGGGATAATCAATCCGATAATAAACAACATGAAGATAAATGTTGATGTTTTGGTCTTTGTACGCACTAGCACCCACGCTGCCATGGAAGAAAACAGTGATATGGTAAGTAGTGATATGACTGTGATAATCACTGAAGTCAACACACTGGATGGATATCTCAAGCTGGGCTTATTCCATATTTCTACCACATTCTTGATTAAGTTCCCCCAGTTTTCCGGCATCAATATAGGTTCGGTGATAATCTCTAGCGAAGATTTTGCCGAGTTAATGATTACGATGAAGAATGGAAACATGGTCAGCAAGAACATGATGAATGTAATGATGAACAAGACCACTTTTACCACTTTCTTTTTTGTCGGTGTTGCTTGTTTATAGTCTTTGAAGTCTTTTACTGCTGTACTATTTTCAGTAGCCATTACATTTCCACCTCCTTCTTCTTGTTGTAGTACACTTGTGCAAGCGATACAATCGACAATACCAGGAAGAATATGATAGCACGTGCCTGCCCTTCTGCCATGCGATTGTATGTAAATGCAACATTGTAGATATGCACCGCGAGCAATTCTGTCGAGTTAACCACCTGATCGCCATACAGCGTCGCTGGGCCTCCACTTGTGAGTGCGATGATGATATCAAACTGCTTAAACGAGTTGACTAACGTCAAAAAGGTCGTCACTGTAAATGCAGGTGCGATCATCGGAACAATGATATTGCGTAGTCTGTTCCAGAAGTTGGCACCATCTATCTGACTGGCTTCCACCAAGTCCTGTGGTACATTCATCAGTGCCGCTACATATATCATCATAATGTATCCAGCATACTGCCAAGTAAATGCCATGATAACACCCAACAGTGTCAGATTGGGTTCTGCTAATATTAAAAGGTTTTCAAGCGCGGGAATATTAAACACAGTACCCATCGAGGGAACAATGCTTTTAAAGATAAACTGCCATATGTATCCCAGTACCAGTCCACCGATTAAGTTCGGGACGAAAAATCCCGCACGGAATATATTTCGGAACTTGCTTTCTCTGGTTACAAGCAATGCTAGCATCAATGAAACAATATTGACGGATATGACACTGAACAATGTAAATAGAAATGTTCTTAAAAAAGAATATCTAAATGCGACATCGCTGAACATTTCCTTGTAGTTTGCAAGTCCGATAAAAGTTGTTTCTTCTCCTGCAATAGCCGACCAATCGGTCATTGAATAATAAATGCCCATAAAAAATGGAATAATAACAACAACTATAAAAGCGATTAGAGCGGGGGCAACAAACAACCAAAATACAATTTTGTTTTTGGTATATCTATTCATATATAGCTCCTAGTTTGGTAAAAAGAAAGGGTGTAGTGAAGGCTACACCCTTTGGTTCAGTTCATTTATTTGAGTGCTTCAATTTTATCAACAAGTTGTGCGATGAACTCTGCTTTTGTGATGTCACCTTTTGCGTAGATTTCATATACTGGGGCTATGGTGCCCATGCCAAATCCATCAGGCATGTCATTTTGTAGCCATGTGTATGAACCCGCTTTGCCTTTTGCAAGCCATTTGACTACGTTTGCAGACAGTGGTGAATTGGGTATCAATGTTACATTTGTAAACGCAGGGATCATTTTTGCTTCATTGACCATGTAGTTGTGTCCTGCTGCATTGGTTGCCATGTAGTTTAAGAATGCTCTTGCTTCGTCAAGGTTTTCACTCTCATTGTTTAGCACGTAGAATGAAGGTGCGCCGATAAATATTGCATCATGCTCGCCCTTAACGGATGCATGTGGTGCATAAGCCATATCAAACATTGTTTCATCTGTCAAGTAATCCATTAGCCATGGGTCAATCCAGTTGCCCTGATGGATAAATACGGATTTCTGTGTTGCAAACTGTCCTACTTGTGCATCATAGTTACCTGTTAGCAATACTGCTTCGTCTGCATACATGAATAGCAATTCTACCCAGTCTGCATATTCTGTCAAACGATCAACATCTGCTTCACCTTTATTGAGTTTGTCAAGAATGGCTGTGTCACCAAGTTCTAAACCTGCAGATAGATATCCGTTGAAGTTATGCAGTCCTGTGACCCAAGCCATATCAGGACCTGCTGCCATTGCTACAGCTGAATCAATACCGAGTTCATCCTTCATACCATCAATTTTTGCAAATGCTGCTGCATATGCATCTTGTGATGTCAGGGTTGCGGGGTCTACGCCTGCTTTTTCCAGAAGCTCTACATTGTATGCCATTCCCCATGCTTCAACAGCTACTGGGAATCCATACACTTTGCCGTCTACTACAAACTCAAGTGCTGTCAGGTCAATCCACTCATCGCCTTCATAGGGTGCCAATTTGGATTTCCATGTGTTGTATCCGCCCATGCCTTCTACCACAAATATTTCAGGTTGACGGTCGGATTGGAATTCTGCCTTGAGGTTTTCTGCATATGGTGTGTCTCCACCGGCTGTTTTAACGATAACCTTTACGCCGGTCTCTGCCTCATATACTGCTGCAAATGCAGTTAGCTGTTCATTGATTTCTACCTTGTTCTGATAAATAACGACGCTCTTTTCTTCTTTAGCACATCCTGAGAAAATGGTAAATACTAATACCATTGCGATTAAGACTGCTATTACTCTTGTTTTACTCATTGTTTTCCTCCTCTAATTTTGTTCGAATACTTTGATAATTCTGTAAAAAGAATATGTACTCTACAAACTGCAAATCCTGATTATTGCAAGTGCTTATGTTAAGCTTTGTATGAATTGTTGCAAAAAAAGTATATGAAGTTTGTCTATATTGCCTATATTATATTATTAATATACTTTAACTACTTACGAAATTCTGTTATAATTTATATAAATCTGGTTTTATGTGGGAATAATATGAGTAATAATTTGGTTTCTGAAAAATTACAAAATCTAAATGTGCAATATCAACACCCATCGTATCTTCTTGAGAAGAAACTTTTAAAGAGTATCAAGATGGGTTTATTGGACGAGTCTTTGCAAGTACTCAAACTCATCAAAAAGTTTGATCCTCCAAAAGTAGCAAAAGATTTAGTGCGGTCATCAAAAAATCTTCTCATTGGCTCCTGTACGCTTTTTACACGTGCCGCAATTGAAGCAGGGCTTTCAGCAGAGGATGCTTATGATGTTAGCGATGCTTTTATCAAGCAAATCGAAAACATAACCAGCAAGCAAGAAGCGGATGATTTTGAAGCGGCGATGGTCAAAGAATTTGTTGAGTTAATTCAAGAAACAACAATTCTCAACTATCCATATCCTATATCAAAAATCATATACTATATACATCAAAATATTACACAGAAGCTCTCGGTGTCCTCTCTTGCAAAGATGGTGCACCTTTCTCCTGACTATCTATCAAAGCTATTTCATAAGGAAGTCGAAGTGCCCCTGTCTGACTATATACAAAAGCAGAAAGTGGAAACAGCAAAGATATTCTTGGAATTTGATGAAATGAATATTACCGAAATTTCGATATTGTTTGAATTCTGTAACCATGGTTATTTTACCAATGTATTCAAAAAGCATACCGGTCAAACTCCAGCAGCTTATCGAAAGAATAGCAATCAAATTAAGTAAATTTCTCATATTATTAAAATAAACAGCGAGCAAATCAATTATTTTATTATAACGATAAAATAATTTTCATATAATTAAACACAAACTCAATATATGATGTTATAATTAGTATTATTAAATGATTGAAAGGAATAACAATGAAAAAAGATCAATTACTCAAACAATTTGATGAATTAGAAAAAAAGCTATATGCATATGGACATGCGATGATGTTACTCAATTGGGACGGTTCAACCTTTGCCCCTACAAAGTCAGTAGAAGGAAGATCAATTGCATCTTCAGTTCTTGCAGGTGAACAGCACAAGATACTCACCAGAAAAGAAACAGGGGATTTAATCAATGAACTCAGACAAACAGACGACTTAGATGAAGTATCTCAAGCGAAGGTGAATGAATTTTACAGAGACTATAAGAAACTAACATGCATTCCAGAAAAGGAAGTTATGGAGTTTAGCAAGCTAAGGGCACAATCTGAAAGCATTTGGGTTGAAGCAAAAAAGAATAATGACTTTGCCTCTTTTGTTCCTTCTCTTGAAAAATTGATTGACTTTACCAAACGCTTTGCAAAGTATTACGATAGTGAAGAAAAGCCATACAATACATTATTGGATGATTATCAACCCGGTCTCAAAATGGAGACAGTGGATGCATTTTTTGCAGAAGTAGAAAAATCCCTTGTTCCACTCAACAAGTTTGTTGCAAGCAGCCAACGACTTAATGAAGCAAAGAAAATCAAAGAACGAATCAATGCAAAGGGTTTTGCAAAAGAAGGTCAAATCAAACTCATTGATAGATTATTTGAATTACAGGGACTAGATCCTGATCGGTGTAAAATTGCACAGAGTGCACACCCATTTACATCAGGGGCTAACAGCAACGATATTCGGTACACTGTAACTTATCATGAAGATAATCTTGCAGCAGGGATTTTTGCAGCTTTCCACGAAGGTGGTCACGCAATGTATCAATTGAATATCAACGGGGAATATGATTACTCTTCAATCTACACCGGTGCATCCATGACCATGCACGAATCTCAATCGAGAATCTATGAAAACAACATGGGTCGCTCCAAGGCTTTTAATCCATATATATATGAAGCAGTGAAAAAAGAATTCCCAAAGCAAATGTCTGATGTTTCTGCGGATGATTTCTACTTGTACAGCAATTATTCATCTCCTTCATTTATAAGAGTTGAGGCAGATGAACTCACATATAGTCTACATGTAATGATACGCTATCAGATAGAAAGAATGATTTTCGAAGAAAATCTACCCGTTGCTGAATTGCCTGCAATATGGAACAAGAAGTATGAAGAATACTTAGGAATCACCCCTCCTACCGATACGCTGGGTGTTCTGCAAGATGTTCATTGGTCTTTTGGCTTGTTTGGTTATTTTGCAACATATTCTCTGGGCACTGCATACTCTGCACAACTCGAAGCAACAATGAAGGAACATATCGATTATGATGGTGCATTGAAGAAAGGCAACCTAACAGAAATCACAAAGTGGCTTAAAGAGAATGTTCAACAATATGGAAGATTGTACACAGATGATAAGATTCTAAACATCGCTACAGGAAAGAGCTTTGACCCATCATACTATACAAAATATTTGAATGATAAATACAGAGAGATCTACAAATAGAGTTGTTAAGTAAAGTAAAAGGCGATTATTTCATCGCCTTTTTTTATTAATATTTATCCTTACCATCTCGCTTTTCCTTGACATACATCACTGAACCTACGATTCCCAATACCAGTCCAAATATTTGTAGCAATGCAACAATCATTTCCAGCCACAACCACATGGGAACTACTTTCATCACCATAAGAAATGGAACAATGAAACCAAGTCCTACAAGTATTCCTCCGATGATGAATAGATTCTTTGGAGCAAATTGTCTCATTTAAACAACCAACATTTTACTAAGTGCTCCGGAGATACTTCAAAGTGTGGTGGCTCTTCACAGTCACATAATCCTGCAATCATTTTCGGACAGCGTTCGTGATAGTGACATCCCGCTGGCGGATGCACCAAATTTGGTGGTTCGCCCTCAGGGATTTCTTTAAATATAGTTGCATTCTTTGCATCAGGCTCTGATGTTGCAAGGAGTAATGCCTTCGTGTAGGGATGCTTTGCGCGAT
>JAGLOK010000109.1 GCA_023139005.1 Clostridiales bacterium
GGGTTGATTTTATGAATATATATTTATATGAAATAAAAAAGAAAATGGTCTCAACCTTGATTTGGGTTTCAAGTTTAGCAGTCTTTTCAATATTGTTTTACACCATGTTTGAAGCTATGGCAAGCGAAGTAATGGCGGATCTTCTTGCAGATTTTGATCAGACATTTTTGAAAGCATTTGGTATGGAAGGAGATCTTTCAACCATTATAAGTTATACAGCTATGATTAGTGTTTATATTGTATTATGTGCAGCTATTTTTTCTTGCAATCTTGGACTTAATGCAGTTCACATTGAAGAGCGTGATATGACAGCAGATTTCTTGATACCAAAACCGGTTACAAGAAACAAAATCCTTACAGTTAAGATATTAGCTGCGGCAACTCACATGTTATTGTTTTCTATTGCAAACTCACTTGCATGCTATGCAGGAATGGAAATCTTTAAAGGTAATCAAGAATATTCATTCTTAACCTTTGCGCTTTTAATGTTGGCAATATTTATAGTCCAACTGTTGTTTTTCGTAATAGGATTGTTCATATCCGTTGCACTAAAGAAAATGGAATCTCCTTTGCCTTTTTCCATGGGACTTGCCTTTGGGCTTTTCATACTCAATTCATTTGATACAATTTTGGAGGATACATTTTTTAGATTTATTATCCCTTATGATTATTTTGAATTTCATTATATTGTTGAACACTCATCGTATAAAACATACGGAATGATTATAAGCCTTGTACTAATAGTATCTCTGACATTGGGTAGTTACTTGCTGTACAACAGGCGCAACATTGCAACAGCAATGTGAAGGGAGAGTATTTTGAATATTATTAAACGCGAACTGAGGGCAAACCTCAAATCACTTATAATATGGAGCTTTTTTGTTTCAATGATTATAGCCATGGCATCAACAGAGTTTAATGCATTTAAAGATATGGCAAATGTTGATGAGATGCTAAATGCTTTTCCTCCAGAGCTTCGAAGCGCATTTTCTTTTGATGTGATACGCTTTGACCAACCTCAAGGCTTCTATAGCTATATAGGTCAATATTTTATGATGATGGGAGCAATTTTTGCTGTTTTGTTGGGAACAAAAATATTATCCAAAGAAATAAACAAGAAAACTGCCGAAACAACATTTACGCTTCCCGTTACTCGCAGATACATGATTGCTATGAAGCTTGTTGCAGCAGTTATCAGTTGCACAATGTTTTCACTGCTAGTTATCTTAGTGTCCTATATCGTTTTTTCGCGATTTGAAATTGATGACTTGTTCGTAAAACGATTGTTTCTTCTTGGAGCGTTTATGTTATTGATAGAAATATTGTTTTTGCTTGCAGGACTGTTTGCATCTGTGCTAACTCGCTCTCACAAACGAACAGGATCTTTGATGGTATCCATTACTGTTGGTATTTATATGCTTTCATTCATTGCAAAAGTGAGCGATAAGTATGAGTTTCTAGACTATTTTGTGCCATTTGAATACTTCAATGCAATTGATATTATGCATGGCAATGAACTTGAACTATTTGGATTCATAGTAGTGCCAGTGCTGATACTGACTTTCTTCTTTGTATCATTTGGATTGATAAAGAAGAAGGATATATTATAATAATAAACATGAAATACGTAATAACGCTACTGAGCATTCAAGATGTCAAATTAATATCCAAATGGAAATATGAAGATGAGTATTCCATTTATTCTATGGACGAAAATCAAGAATCAATTGGTGAACTACTGGATGGTTCATACTACTGCATGAAAGAAAATGATACCCTCATAGGATACTTTTGTTTTGGAAAAGCAGCTCAAGTATCTGCTGGAAACGAATATAATGCATATAATGATATGGAATATACTGATATAGGGCTTGGGATAAAACCTGACTTGTGTGGAAGGGGTCTTGGGTTTGATTTTCTCCTAAATGGTATGGAGTTTGCCAAAAAAGAACTATCAGCAAAGAAATTCAGGCTGACAGTGGCAGATTTCAACAAACGTGCGATTAAGGTCTATGAGAGAGTGGGATTTAGGGTGGAAAATTCTTTTATTAGAAAATCTGATGATGTTAGATTTTTTGTGATGGATACAGATGCGATTTAGCGAACACAATGGGCTTATAATAGAAGGCATTCGTGCTGATGGTATTGGATTTTCATTTTACATCATTATACGGACATAATCCCAGTTGAATCAAATAATAAACCGTTTAGAAATAGCAGGAGTAAATATATTGATGGAGAATGATTCGTGTTGAATCATTTGAACTAGAAATATGAATTCTTCTTGTAAATCACATGATTTACTGATATTATGACTTTACATTTATTCTTTAAACATTGAAAGGGAGTTATATGTAAGGGGATTTATATATATTCTCTTCTCATTATGATTTTTTTATATTAACGATGTTTATATAGTTTATTGATACCCATCCCTTTTAATCGCGTGAAAAGCGAGACTTCAAAGGGCTGTTATAAAACTACCACTTATAATAGTAATGTGACTTAAATAATATGGAACCAAAAAGCTAGTATCTAGAAAGTTTTAAAGTGAGTTTGATATGAATACAAAAAAGTAAGTACCAAACACAATGTTTGGCTTAATTTTTTCAAAACACCCGCAACGTTACGGGCATACTAGATAATAAAGCTGACATTTGGAAGTAACTTCTCTGAAGACCCGGAGGGGAATCAATGAAAAAAACGATTATCAGCGTAGACAAAATTTTCAGAAAGCTTTGGATTGCTCAGCTAATCTCGTTGTTTGGAGATGTTTTTTATGATGTTGCTTTGGTTTGGTACTTGATTGCAAAAACAGGTTCGGCATTGATTGCAGGCGGTATAGCAATTGCATCATTAATTGGACGTCTTATAGGATCTGCAATAATTAGTCAGTATATTGATAGAATGAAAAGCAGAAATGTGATGATTTTTGCGGATTCAGCTAGAATAATTGCACTGTTAATAGCGATGCTTTTTATGTCTAGAGGTGATCCTGCAATTTACGTTTATTATATTATCTCATTTATAATTTCTTTTCTAACAGCATGTTTTACACCTGCAAGAGCCAAAAGCATTACCGAAATAGTAGTGGAAGGAGATCTTCCAAATGCTAATGCTTTTGATTCGCTGTCAACAGCAATCGTGCAAATTCTTTCATGGGCACTTGGGGGTGTAGCTGTAGCTTTGTTTGGTGTTTCTGTATGTCTGGTAATTGACATGTTTTCCTTTCTTGTTTCTTTGATTTTGGTTGTCAGGACAAAGTGGCAGGAGATGAAATCAGAATTCAGTAAGAGACGTGAAATTGCAATATTAAAAGTTAAGAGAATAGTATCTAAGTCCAGACAATTAAGAAGTATTGTATGTTTTGAAATGATTTATATATTATGTATGGGATTTTATTGGGCTTCACTACCACTAAAGATTAGCAATATTGGTGATTCATTCCACTATGGACTCCAAGGTGCATCATTTGGTGTCGGAGCATTGATTACATCGTTTTATCTTGGAACAAGAAAGAATAGAAAGATTGGTCAGATATATTTGACAGGGATATCATTTCATTTGCTAGGCAATCTACTGGCAGCATTTACGGGGAATCCTTATATGTTTATTTCGTTGATATTTATTGGAGGATTAGGCAGCTCTTATTGGCAAACTGGCAAAGTATCTTTGTATCAGATGTTGGTATCCCAAAAAGACTATGGGAAGACAATCAGCACAATTGAATTACTTAGTAGTATGTTGCTTATACCTGCTTGGGTACTAGGTGCTTGGTTATCGGATGTAACTAGCCCTAGTATAATAATGATATCTGCGTGCATTATCCAACTAATTACATTCATAATTTTTCGACTAAAAACAGATGTGCATAGAAAGTTAGTTAGAGATATTACTCAACAGGTTAAGGGGGATAAGTTAGGATATGAGCCAAATATATGAATTTCTTAATGTGAAATATGATTATGACAGTGAACTTGTTTTATAAAACGAGCATTGACAAGGTTAACAGAACATCGGAGGAAAGTTTTTTAAGGAAGTGGATTCAATGAAAAAGTCATGAATCTAGCTAAAAAATCCCCCGATGTAGGCAGTTATATAGGGTTGAAATCCGAGATTGGTCTATAAGAGGTAAGCATATGGTAATAATTGATTTTGATAATAATAATACTGATATGAAGTGTCAAATGGCGCACTTGATCAAAGAAGCTTTTCCGCAATCGTACGGCAAAATGGATGTTGCGCTAAAAGAAGTAGATGAATGCGCTGACGAGAATACGATACTTAAAGTTGCAATCGATGATGAATTAAGTGTACTTGGTTGGATTGGTGGAAGAAGCGAATATGATGGTAATGTATGGGAGCTGCACCCACTTGTTGTAGATAAGAGATGTAGAGGT
>JAGLOK010000011.1 GCA_023139005.1 Clostridiales bacterium
TTAACGACTTCAAGTCCTCCGAATAAACACAAAAGCATTCCCCAGACAATTCCGATACTCATAGTTAATACCACACCTGCAAAAACGCTCATATTGAAACCACTATCTGCAAGTCCTTGTGCCATGCCCATTGCTTTTGCTGCTTGCTCTGCAACAGGGAGCTCATATGTAACTGCACCAACAACAGATAACCTTATCCATGGAATAGGTACACCTAGTGCTCTTGTCATAGAAAACACACCAATTACAATAGGGATGGAAGGTACTATAGAAAACACAGCAGAGCTTCTTACAACAGACCAAAGCTTCTTACTTGTCATCCCCATCTTTAATCCTTCTTTCCATGCTCTACGCAGAAAAACAAATGATTGCACAATAACAAAAATCGCTACAATCGCTCCCAATAGATACATAAATGGTGCATTAATCTTGTCTTGATATGTCAAAATGCATACCTCCCCATATATTTAATTATTATTAATCTTACCATCTAGAATGACTTGTTATACATCTCATTTACAAATAAAGATAATTTATTAATCATCATATTCATCTGCTTATCTGTACCTATTGAGATACGCAAATAATTTTCTATCCGTTCTGGCTTACTAAAGTGTCTTACCAATATTTGATTATCTCTTAAGTACTTATATATATCAATTGCTTGAATATCCTTGTGCTTTACAAACAGAAAATTTGACTTTGATTCAAGGACATCAAACCGAATTTCTGCAAGCTTTTTCTTGATAATATTTCTCGTTTTTATGATTCTTTCGCATTGTGCTACTTTATGATCATGGTCAAGTATCGCAGCAATCATTCCAGCCTGTGCAATGGTATCCATGGTATATGAGTTAAATGAATTCTTGACTCTTTTAACACCATCAATAAGATTTGGCTGCGCCATGACATAGCCGCCTCGTAGTCCAGCGAGAGAATGGGATTTTGATACTGTTCTAGTTACTACTAAATTGGGATACTTCACAATAAGATGTGCTGCACTCTGTCCTCCAAAATCTATATATGCTTCATCAATAACAACTACCGTTTCAGTATTTCTGTTTAGTAAAGATATTATTTTATCAATTGTTAGATAAACCCCTGTAGGTGCATTTGGATTCGGGAAAATTATTCCACTATTAATAGTAGTATAATCATCCACATTGATGTTCAATTTTTCATCTAATGGTATCTCTTTGGATGTTAAATTAAGAAGGTTGCAATACACAGGGTAAAACGAGTATGTAATATCCGGGAATAGCACAGGTTGTTCACCATCGAAAAAGGCAGCAAAACAGAACTCAAGTATTTCATCAGAGCCATTACCTACATATACATATTCTCTATTTGGGAGTCCTTCTTCAATTGCTATTGTATCACGTAATTCTTCACATTCAGGTGATGGATAAAGCCTTAATTTACCTGTAACTGCTTTTTTCATCGCAGATAATACTTTTACACTTGGTGGATATGGATTTTCATTAGTATTCAGCTTAATTAGGTTATCAACCTTTAGCTGCTCACCGGGAATGTACGGCGTTAGTTTCCTTGCGAGTTTACTTAAAAATTTATCCATCTTATCCTCCATCGTTAAATAGTATCATATATACATATTCGGAGCAATGATAAACATTGATTACAATCACATGTTGGTAAAGATTACATGTTTTTATACCAAAAGAGGAGCTATGACAATTACTCCTCTAATATTGACTATTTGATCTCTATTTTCTTTCGCTGATTGTATAAGTCACAACTGTCGTATACCCATCTGCTTTTCCGTCACCGATACCAATGCTGTAATCCCAATCATCAACTGATCCAATAACCATACCAACACCACCTACAGTAACATCAGTAAAAGATCCATCCTTAGCATCATTTGAAAGCTTCTTCATTGTTTGTATAATATCTGCAAGAACTTCATCTGTTTCGGTATCAGTTGCAATAACGACAGAATACATTATTGTACCACCTGCGTTTTGTTCATTTCCACCCAATACAACAGTTTTTCCATCATCATATATCGGCACTTCATCCATCGGATAGTCTGATGGAATATCATCTTCCAAATTATCATAGTTTATATCCATACTATTGCCGTCACCATTTCCGTCACGATCATCATTATCATGATTGTCCAAGTACACCGATACAATTGAATCACCATTCTTATCTTCTCCTCCGATTAGGAAGATAATTTCAAGATCATCCTTGATTGCCTCATATGCATTATCCATTGCCTGTTCCCATTCCCAATCATCATCTTCAAGCATTTCTAAATATTCTTCAATATCATCTTCTTCCACATCAGTGTAAAGCAAGAACCATGTATCATCATTATTTTGACATGCTCTTAGTGTACCATAGTCAAACTCCTCAAAATCATCCGAAATATCATTAGACCATTTTGCTTTCTCTGTTAATAGTGAATTGTCAAATTCCGTGTTCTCATGATTGCTATCGTTATCCTTGTCAACATCTTTATTATCTTTATCATCCAGTGCTTCTCCGAGTTTCTTCTCCACAAGTTCATCTACCTTATTCTCAATCAATTTGTTACATGCTACTGCGCTCAATACAAGTATGATTACGACTATTAATAATAGTATTCTTTTCATCCGATTACTCCTTCATATAGTATCTTGATATAGGATTAGTTTTGTGAATTGAGTGATGTTTCCACATATTGTGACTAGACAATATTTTATCATCAATGTCAGATTATTTCAAATAATTCCATATTCAATCTTTTTATTTTTTGATATTCATTTATCGAATTCAGATAAACTTATTTAGTAAAACAGTTATTGACTATAACTATATTTATCAAGCTCTTTGTTTCTATTGAAAAACTATGTCATGAAGAGCATCAGAATGAATACTTTTATATATCAATTGATCAACGCATCACAGATATAATACATTACCTTGATAGGTTTTATAAGGACCCCTTCTATTTGGATGCTGTCAGTAAAAAATACTTAATGGATAAATACTACATGTACCATTTATTAAAAAGAAATTGTTTTACTTTTAGAGTATTAGCAATCTAAAAGAATACAGTATGCAAAACTATTGATTCATCAAGAAATAAGTATCAATGAGATTAGTAGAATTTATGGATATGATGATTGCTCCGGCTTTTACAAAACTTTTTGTAAAATAGCACAAAAGCCTCCAAAGAAAAATAAAGGCAATATAAAGAATTATTGGAATTAGCTCTTAGCAAAGAGTGTCAAGTAAGTCAAAGTTCAACTTGCTTTTTTCATATCCCTCAATTAGTATTTCTCCTAAATTCTTTATATAAATCCTTGCATCTTCTAAAACTACATTCTTATTGAATTTCTGTACCTCATATTCATCTAGCATTTCTATGAGTTTTGTGTGTTCAATTGCACAATCGATGGTGCACTTGACTGTATGTCTAGTATCACGGACATAGTTTGCCATATCCCATATTTTCTTTTGTATAGAGTGGTTCGATTTGCCTATAGTTCTTCTTTCTCCGTTTGCCTCTACAATCCATTCATTGTCTATACTAATTATTTTCCCATAATCAAATATGAGTTCATATTGTGGTTCTACTAATTGTTCTGTAGCATGTGAAACTGTCGCAATAAACTCTATTCCGCCAACTAGAATTGCTTTCATAACACAGGTATCAAATGTTTCAATTGGATTAGCTCTATATAGTCTGACATCAATTTCTTCGATTGTTGATGCACTGTCCATATCCTCTCCTGATAAATACATCAAATTCATGAAAAAGTGTGCTGTTGCATTATTTGCAACACTATCAAAAACCGCCTTACCTTCCTTATCATAGCGTATACCTGCCCAGCTATTTCGCGAGAAATAAGCTTCATTTCTTGGCCACAACACGATGCATTTCATGGTATGCATCCCACCTAGTTCACCGGATAATATAGTCTCTTTTACTTTTCTGATTGTTTCATCATAGCAAAGTTGAAAGCCAATCAATATATGTTTTCCTGTATCTTTTTGTGCCTGTATAATGTCTTCAACATCATCAATAGATCCTGCTATTGGTTTTTCAAGCATCACATGAGAACCGTTTTCCATTGCGATACATGCTTGTTGTGCATGAAATTGGATTGGACTTGCAATCAATACAATGTCAATGTCCATATCACTGTACATCTCTTCCATTGTTTTATAAAATCGAACTCCCGTTTCAACAAGTTCCGGATATGCTTCCTTTGCCTTCGGTGATATATCTACAATGGCTTTCAATCTGCAATGATTTTTAGCTGCATTATTCTTGATCTCATCCACTAATGCACGACCAAAACCTAATGCTCCAATAACTGCAAGTGTTAGTTCCTTCATGTCAGCTCCTTATAATTGCATTTTCATTTGTTTATCTGCTGATTCACGTGCTTTCAAACAAACATCTGTAATGTATATACTATCTTCATTTGTAATACTACATGTAGCTTTTCCTTGTAGTTCTCTACATAAATCATCAAAAATATTCCCATCATCTCCAAGTACAATCTGCTCATTGTTGCAAAAAAGCTTTCCATCTACAATCTCTGCCCAACACTTATCTCCCATCACACGAATATGGTCATCTCCATGTGTTATAGAATCACTCGGGCGTAAGTAATCAATGTTAACTGTTGCGATGATCTCATCTTCCATTTCAAAAAGCATTGCTGCAGTTGCTTCCAAATCTCCATGATTATGATTGCTAATTTTTGAATGTTTTGCTGTAATGCTTGTGTATTTTTTTCTTCCACTTAACCAATATATCATATCAATAGGATGACTCCCTACCCATGGAATAGTGCCACCGTAGGTAGCTCTATCACGGTAATACTCTGGACGTTCTCCTAGCTTATATGACTTTTGCGCATGAAATAATCGTAAGTCGCCTAAATCGCCTGATTGTATAATTTCATGTAGTTTTAAAAATGGTGCTTCACTTCGCATACCCATCATTGCGCATATACGTGACTTGCTGTTTTTCGTTGCCTTTTTTATATCATTAAGTCCATTCTGTGTAATTGAAAGTGGTTTTTCGCAAAAAATTGCCATGTTGCGCTTTATTGATGCTACTGCACACTCTGATATATATTGAAATTTCGGATTGATAATAACAAGATCAGGATGCGCTTCATCCAACATTTGAATATAATCATCATAAACTGGCACATTTAGCACTTTAACTACTTCATTTCTCATTTTATCATCAGAACCTGATGATATCGCTACGATTTTTGCTTGAGTACCGTTTCTAATAGCATTGATCGCAAATTCAAAATGTCCTTCTGTTCCAATTAATACAGTTCTGATCATATCTCTCTCCATATTACGTAATCTTAGACTATTTGATAATATTATCGTCCATGTAATCATTCCACACTGTTTCAAACCAATTGTCGGTTACTGGAATTGGTTTTACTTTTTCCCAAACCATATCACATGATAGTTCATTTCCATCTTTTTTCAGATTCACAAACCCAATCTCATCAGCTATTACTTTATCCTCGAGTGAAAACTTAAACATATCCGGAAGGCCATCCAATGGCAATTGCCCTTTTATGTTTTGTATTAGATATGAACCACGGCTCTTTCCGCCATGAATAATATATTCTTTAATTGCACTCAAATATACATACTGTGACATCAGGATATCCCAGTTTATGAAAACTTCTGGGTACTCTCTATGGTTTGCAATCTTTGTCTCTTCAAATAGATTCGCAAGCTTGGCTTTGCAAAAAGTGATCCCTTCTTCACATGATTCAAGCGACCTAATGTGTGCACCATTCTTGGTCATGTTCGCTTTAATTATGTCACGTTCAGTAAATACATTTGATGAACTTCCCATATTCTTTTGTATATTGTTTGCGCGTTTTATTATCGAAGATACTTGCGATGAAATAGTACTTATAAACTTTTCACTTTCCATAGCTGTATCTGTATAATTCTTTGAAATAAACTGTGCTGCTCTAAATGAGCCAACCTGTGTGGAGTTTAGTGCAGATCCACCCGGTCTATATACACCAAAGGTACCATTGACCTCTCCTACTGGGAAAAGATGCTTTACATTGCTTTCCCACCACATGTTCCCCAAGAGTCCACCATTATTATGCTGTGCACAAACTGCGATTTCCAGGTACTCTTTAGTGATGTCAATGCCGTTGTTCTGGTAGAGCTCTATTGCAGGTGTGTTCATTTTTACAAGACGCTCAATTGGCAGACCAAACAGTGCATCAGAATTTTTAAGATATGTATGACTCTCTTCTCCAAGCAAGGAAAAATTGAATTTACCATCTTTGATTGCAGCAGTTGGATTTTTCATGAAGTCCATGTAAACTCTGCGACCTTTTACTTGCGTTTCATTGTAAACCAAAATATCAATTAGAGAAGAACCATTGTCTAAAATCTTTCTGGGATCAAATGGCCATTGGTATCCCTTTAAGAATATCGCATCCAACATTTTACCTGTATCGCTAAAATACTCATCCAAGAATTCCTTTTCATCATTTCCATCTTTGTCGGTTGAAATGTATCTTGGAATAACTTGTTGGTATGTACCTGATAAATTCCATCTAAACTTTATTGATGCAATGCCATATTGTGATTCTGTAAGATTAACACCTTGTGCTCCTGCTGCAAATGCTACACCGGATGCGCCTGTATGGCTTTCTGGATACACACTCGTAAGATACATTCCAGCGGGTCCGCCTACTGCATAAACTATATTTGTACAGTTGAAAAGTGTAATACCCTTGTTCTCGCCTTCTAAATCATCCATATTTATTGCAACAAGACCAACTGCACTAATGTCGTTACCATCTTGTTTTGTTAAAACACTAATTACCCTATAGCTATCAAACACAAAGATGTTTTTTGAAGCAACTTGCTTTTGAAGCATCTCTGTCATACGCTTTGATGTCAATGGTCCTACCGAAGTCGCTCTCTTTGATGGATCATGATCTGTTTTATATCCTACAAATTCACCATACTCATTGTGTGGAAAAGGCACACCGATTTCTACAAGCTTGTAAAAACACTTTGTAGATAATGCAGCTTCTACCAATGCAATATCACCTTGCATTGCACCTCCGGAGAACAAAGTTTTTGCCATATCCATAATTGAGTCTGTCATTTGAGCTTCAAGTCCAAGTTTATAATATGTCTGTTTATCTGAACCCGTATTTCTTGAAGTACCCATATTGATGCCTTCTGTTAAGATAGCAATATCTTTTTGTCCTAAAGCATATAAACTATCTGCTGCGTTATATCCTGCTGCACCCGTGCCCACAACAATGGTATTCATCGAATACATCGGTATTGTTATATTATCTATTTTCACAAATTCGTTTTTCATCATATCACCTTATAGTCTTCTTATATGAAATCCGCCATCAACATTGATGACTTCACCGGTTGAAAACAAGAATCCGTCTCCACATAGTGCTGAAATTGCATTTGCAATATCTTCGGGATATCCCCATCTCTTAATCGGGGCAAGTCCTTCTGATATAAGTTTGTCATATTTATCTTTCACAACTGATGTCATATCTGTCATTATGACACCAGGGCGTATCTCATATACCAATATGCCGAATTCTGCTAACCTATCTGCAAATAATTTTGTCATCATTGAAACGCCTGCTTTTGATATGCAGTATTCAGGACGTGCCGGTGATGATGTGTAAGACGATACCGATGCGATGTTGATTATACGAGGATTTTCCTGCTTTTTTGTTTCTATCCCCTCAATCATTTTACTGGCAACAAGCTGTGTCAAAAAGAATGTTCCCTTTAGGTTGATACCCAGTACAAAGTCCATGCTCTCTTCTGTAGTCTCAAGCATATCCATACGTACTTTGGGTGCAACACCTGCATTATTTACTAGCACATCGATCTTGCCAAACTCTTTTAGGCAACAATCAACCAAATTTTCTCTGCTTTCCTTTTTGGATATATCCCCTTGTATGAAAAGAGCATTCACGCCTAATGCCTTGATTTCTTCAATAGTTTCTTTGACTTCTGCAATATCTGCTATTGCGATATCGTATCCATCTTTTGCAAGTTTCAGTGCAATTCCTTTGCCTATTCCGCGACTGCCACCTGTTACCAATGCTACTTTATTATTCATAATCTGCCTCCTACTTCATGCAGTCCTTTTTATAATATGGTCCATAAACCTTCGCATCACGGATAACACAACCTGAAAAGCTTTTGGCTCTCATAAGTTCTGTGCACTTGCTACAAGTAATACAACATTTACGTTTATCCATCTCTCCTGTTTGTATTATATCATTTGCAAAATCAGGATAAGCAAATGCAGCTCTTCCAAATCCTATTATTTTTGCTTTTCCATCCTCAATTGCTCCTGCCGCAACATTTGGCGCTAAGTGCCTAAGCCAAGAGTAGCCTGTACCCACAACAACCATGTCCGGATGACGTTTTTGCACTTCGCCTGCACCATTAATTAATCTTGCAACACCTTCAAGCTGGTTTTCTTCTGGTGTATAACCGCCCTTGTCGTATGGTCTGTTAACGTGCGGATTGTAGTATGGTGTACCCATTGTAACATTTATCAAGCGTACTCCTCTATCATATAATAAGTCAACTAGCTTCAATGGTTCTTGCATATCATACTTTGTGAAATCTTCTTTATCTACTCCCCAACCATATGGGTATGGGATACCGTCATACATGTTGAGCCTTGTTGCAACAATGAAATCTTCGCCAAATTCAGCTTTAATTTTGTCGAT
This sequence comes from Clostridiales bacterium, assembly GCA_023139005.1. GTDB lineage: Bacteria > Bacillota > Clostridia > Christensenellales > UMGS416 > JAGLOK01. Next base: position 8,760 of record JAGLOK010000011.1, read on the forward strand.
GATATTCAACATAAAACGTGTACGATTTTCAAAACTTCCACCATACTTACCTTCTCTATTATAAGCTGAAAGCAATTCTGAAACTAGATATCTGTGGCAACCTTTTATATCAACTCCATGGAAGCCTGCTTGTTTTGCAAGTCGTGCTGCTGCTACATACTTGTCTTCCAACGCTTCAAGTTCGCTATCTGTGATAACAGGATGGCTTTCATCTATATTGAACTTTTGGTTCAAGTAAGGATTATGATATGCAATAACAGGCTCATGCTCTTTTGTTGGAACTGAAAATCGACCAGAGTGTGTCAACTGCATAATAACAAGAGGTGTATGGTCATTTCCATTTGCTTTTTTCGCTTCTTCCATCATGATATCAAATATTTCTTTGAAGGAGTCAACATTATCTTCACTGATGCTTAGCTGTCTTGGATTAGCTTTACCTTCTGGAACTACTGCTACTGCTTCAAACCATAAAAGTCCAGCGCCTCCTGCTGCAAATCGTTTGTATCTTCTAATAACAAGCTCTCCAGGGGATCCGTCAAGGTTGCCATCACAGCCTTCCATTGGATGAACTGCCAGTGAGTTTGAAAGCTTGAACCCATGTACGTCCACGGTATTTCTAAGTACATCAATATTTTCTGATACTTTGAGATCAATTCCAAATAGGTCTATATCTTTTTTTATATCTGCTGGTGTTTCATAATTGAAGTTTTTTGGTTGCATTGTATTCCCTCTTTCTTGTCTGTAGTGTAATTTAATAATAAAATTGATTATATTTGTATTGTATCTTTTTTTTGTCACTAATGATATAATATTTTTGTATTAAAGTTAGCGTTTTTTGCTATTGTGAGGCTATTATGAAAACAAAATTTTCCGATTACAGTGGGTTTATGGTCCAATATAGCGAAGACTATATTCCTACTTTGCATACAGAGCATTTCCACAATTCATACGAAATAGTCTATGTTGTTGCAGGTTCTGCACAGTTTACCATTTCTGACAAAAACTACACTGCAAAAAATCATTGTTTGATGTTTGTCAATAATTTCGAATCGCATAGAAGCTCTGTTGAAGCCTTACCTTATCAGCGTTACTTTATGCTGATGTCTCAAGAATTTCTCAGATCATATGTTCATGATCCGATACTGCTTTCAATTATCAAGCAGCGACCCAATGAGTTTTGCCATATGATTCAACTAAAACCGTCGCATCATCAAGTATTTCAATCCTATTTTAACACAATCCAATCAGAATATACCAATAATTCGCAATACTGCTTGGATATGATCGGGAGTACCATTAACATGATGCTCATTGATTTGTTTAGAAAGTATCCAAGCTACTTCCCCAGCAGCACTACAAGTAAAACATTACAATTAATTAGCAAAGTAGAGAAGTATATAGAAAATCACTTCAAGGATGACATCACACTCAAAGAGATCTCTGCATATCATAATATTGATATGTACTATCTTTCTCGATTGTTTAAAGATACGACCGGGTTTGGTTTCAAGGAGTATTTGATCTCGCAAAGATTATCATTTGCAAAGGAACTTTTAATAGGTACAAATGATACAATAACAAACGTGTGCACCTTCTGTGGGTTTAACAACGTCAATCACTTTATACGTATATTTAAGGAAAAAGAAGGTGTGACACCGTTGCGTTTTAGAAAGAACATGTTGAGATAGAATGAAACGATCATAAATTTGTACTTAATAATTCGCAATATAGCTTAAATATGATCGGAAGCACCATCAACATGATGCTCCTCGTAATGCTATAACTCTTATTGTCTAAGCTCTTAATAAAAAACTAATCTTACAATCTAGATTTGTATTATTTGCGTTTAACATAGTTAATGGCTGATACTGGACAAACGTCAGCACAGTTTGTACATTGATGACATATGTTTGTTGATATTACAGCCTTTTTATTATCACTGTTAACATTAATAGATATAGATGGACATACTTTTTCACATTTTCTACAACCAATGCAAGTCGTTTCGTCCACTTTTTTCGAGAATACTGCGAATCCGCCAAATAATTTTTGTAATGCACCAAAAGGACAAATTAGATTGTGAAATATAAAAGGCCTATATCTTAATGTAACTAGAATTGAAATTAGTACCCATATAAGCAAGATTGGCAAGTTAATATGCAGCATTTTTTTGGTTAATAACATAACTACTATACTAATGCCTAGAAAAGCCCAAGGTAATACACCTTTCTCAAGCCATTTGGGCACACTTTGAGTTTGTATCTTTAATTTCTTTGAAATCCATTCTATTGGAATCATAATTGTGTTCATTGGACACACATATCCACAGTAAAGTCTCCCGAAAAAGATAGCGATGATTAAACTCACTGCAAAGAGCGCAAGCCAAAGCATCATATTACCGGTGAGCGTCAAGTATAGGAATAGAGCAAGAAATACTGTTCTGATGATTGTAGGAATCCATTTCATTGTATTTTCCCCTTTATATTTTTATAAATAATGGCTTTAACTTGGCGTTTTTTATCGCTTCTGCTAATGCCTTTACTACTTTATCATTCTCCGGTGAAGCTTTAACCTTTGCCTTTTTATCTTTCATTTCGTAGTATTCTGACAATATTTTCACACATAGTCCGCATCCATTATTGAAGTCGCCCTTTACTGAGAAAATATCAAATTGCTTATTGAAAGTATCATCGGATAAAACATTTTTTCGTTTTTTTCTTTGTAGTGAAAATCTTTTATTCTTGATTTATTTATATTATATCGGCATCTCAAAACAAATGGTGTTACCAATGTAACACCTAGTGTTATATTTATGATATATTCTTTTATAAATGAAGAAATTTCATCAGATAATTTTCCACTACAATATCACTAGCTTTCCGCTTGGTTGATATAAGCAATAAACAACAAACTAAGTAGATAATAATAAACTCAATCCATTACTTTTTTATTACTCAAAAAATATTGAATCATAGGTCCAACTTTTTCCTTTATCTCTATCTCAAAGTAATTTTTCAACATATTTTCAAATTCTTGTGACGACATGTCAAATTTATCAACTCTCCCCAAATACTCCTCAATTTCATCGTAATTCGGTACTCTGGACTTCCCATGTCAGGAACATCAAGAACAAGTTTCCCATCAGGATTTATAATCCGATGTGCTTCCATAATTGCTTTTACTACAAAATCCTTTTCAAAGTATTCCAGTACACCAATACAAGCGCCAATTTCAAAATAGTTAGCATCAAAGGGCGTAGCATGTATGCTTGCGCAATATAAGGATCCAAGAGGTAATTCCTTGCCTGCCACAAACTCATGAAGCAGCTGAATGGTTTTGCTGCTTATATCAACTCCATGATAGCTTGATGGCCATTCATCATATCCTCCAAACATTAGGTTCAAACAACACCCAAGATCAATAAATTTCATGTTTGCATCTGGCGATAAATACTCCCTAATTTCCTTACGCTTACTATCTGAACTTCCGCCTTCCTCACTCATTTTTTGAAATATAGGATAGTCCGGGTCACTTGTAATACACTCAGGTAAATCATTGTATAAATCAATACCCTGCCTCCCCAATTCAATGGCTTTATCATAAGATTTTGCAATCAATTCCAGTTGAGTATTCATTTTGTCTTCTCCTTCGCCCTTCATAGATAAAACTTTGTTAAACAAATCTCTTCTAATATCAAATAGGAACTTTTAGACAAATACACTCTGTTCTTTTATAAGAATAGCTCCTACAAAATCTTGTAAGAGTTATTCCAATTGCCTAAAGCCTTATCCTACTGAAGCATTGTATTTGTCAACAATATCACCAACAAGTCTGACTCGTTCAATATCTCCTGTTGATGATATCTCATCGGAGATCCCTAAGACAAGTTTTGGTGCAAAAAGTTCTATTATTTTCTCTGTAGTTTCAATCAATTGCTCAACAGGAAAAATATCATCAAATAATATTGCTGGAATGCCATCGAGCAAGAACATTTCATCACCTAAGTGTTCTTTGATATACTCAATCGTCACATCTCCTTGTGGTTTGGGAGTAATCGCTTCAATTCCATCAAGTCCTGTTTCTTTTGCATATGGAAGTAAAGAATAGGTGTCTCCATCCCAATGTGCGTGTGTGAACTTTCCTCCTGCTCTGAGCTTGTCTGTTCTTTCTTGATAATATGGAAGTACGTATTGCTTAAAGATATCTGTTGTGAGTGTTCCACAATGTACATTGTCACCAAAGTTTATAATATCAATTGGAGAAACGTTTATGACATCAATCATACGCATATGACTTTCATGCAGTGCAGTAAAGTATTTTTGGGATGCACTTGGATAATCGTATAGCGCAAAAATACCACTCTCAATACCCATGGTATTAACATAAAAATCTTGCACACTTACTCTTGGCATATACATTGTTGGTGCGCCGATTTCATGTGTTTCTTCAAGCTTCTGGTCATACATTGCCCTGTCGAAAGTCCACTCTGTATGCTCATGTAGCCATGTCATAACCTTCATATCATCTTCGTTTTCAATCAACCACTTGCTAGGCATCTTGCCATTATTAGAGTCGTTTCCTGTGATAATCTGTGTTATGGTGCCTACCGGAGTTTCAATAACGTCTTCGTAGTTCAACCCATCCATGGGGGTTTCATACTTATTAACTGATGCAGGCAAAACTGTTTTGTAGCATCTGTTAAACTCATAGAGCCTAGCTGAACATCCCAATGATTTATATAGTGCAGTATTATCCATGCCTGTGTATGGCGCTGGCAATTGTCCACCGTTAAATACTTTATCAGCTACCCAACAACCTATTCTCGGTTGCCAAATTATCTTTCCATTGGATCGTCCAAAGCATACGTCTTTGTGTAAGTCATGTAGTTTCATGTTTTGCATTATTAATTCCTCTTCAATCTTGTTATTCAGGGTAGACCCCTTCTTTTTCCAATACATCTAGTATTAGTTCATATCTCTTAATATCCATACCTGTATAGACGCAGTTTGAAGTTGAGAAAATATATCCATAGTTCGGCATACCGTGTTTAAGTGCATATCTGGCTGATTCTATTGTTTCTTCTTCTGTGCCTGTTTGCATGAGTCCACAGTTAACGTTTCCTATTAAACATATCTTGTCTCCATACAACTTCTTAACCTCAGCAATATCCACCCCAGCTTGTGGATCAATCGAGTGCAGTGCATGTGGATTGCAATCTGCAAGCTGATCAATTATTGGCATAATATTACCATCTGTATGCTTGATTGTATAGTACCCCATGTTTTTATACTGCTCAATTAATTCCTTGAGATATGGTGCAATGAATACACTAAACTGTTCAGGGCTTAAAAATGGACCTACATTCAGGCAATAGTCACTACAAAGTGTGTATCCATCGATTAATCCCGAGCCTTGTAGCTTCTGTGCACGCTCCAAATAATCACCCAAGCTTTCTTGCGCTTCATCTTTAAGCTTTTGTGGTTCATCCACCATACGATAGGAAAACTCATACATACCATCTCCATCGGGTATGGCGAATGTTGAATCTCCATGCATAGTTAAGTAATATGTATCACCTGTTTTTTCTCTGATAAGCTCAAGCAATATACGTACTTCATCTTCTGCATACATCGTTGGATGTACAAATATCGCATTATGTCCGTAGTGTTCAGCAGTCATAATTAATGTATCTGCATTATAGTTTCTATGTAAGTTACGTTCTACTTCACTCATTTGCCCCCATTGATTGAACTTCATATGACGTGGGTGGTGGCGACCAAACTTTTCCATCGTCAAATAAAATACTAGCTCAAAGGTTGGTACTCTCCCAGTTATTGGTCTTCTCTCCAATGCTGCAATAAACTTCTCTCTTGGTGTCATGAATCTCCCTTTCTAAAATGCCATCCTGCTCCAGCCTTTGTTTTTTCCTCGTGGTGGAATATTTAGTATTTCTCTTGCTGTATCTACATAGTATCTGTAGTTCTCAATTGATGTTCCATTAGGTATCCTATGGTCTCCCCCAAATACAACGCCGCCCTTTTGCATTAGTGGCTGAAGTTTGTATTCCAACTCATTCAGTATCGCTTTTTTGTCTTTTTGCAATACGTACTTGTCTATTCCACCCTTGAATGTTAACTTTTCACCATATATTTTGCGAAGTTCTACAATGTCCATACCTGAGCCCGGCTCTGCAGGATACATGATGTTTACACCGCTGTCTAGGAAGCTATCTATTACCGAGTTCATATTTCCATCGCTGTCTTGACTGAATAGCTTCGTACCCTTTGATGATAACATATCCCAGATTTTTTTGTAGTATGGTTCTACATGTTGCGAAATCAAATTTGGTCCTATTAACGATCCTGACTTTCCTGCCATATCCTCATGTACACAAAGATTGTCAATGACTAGCTTGTCACTGATTTTATCCAGTACTTTGAATGTCATATCAGAAATTGTACTCATGATATCATTCATTAGTTCAGGGCTGTCATAGTAGCACATACAAGTTCGTTCTTCACCCATTAGTTGCCTTGGAAAGTCAAAGCCTCCTTCCATCCATGCAATAACAAGGGAGCCTTCCTTTTGCTTTTGCTTTGCTTGCTTCACCATGTCCCAATCAATACGTTCATCAGAGTACTCAAACCAATGCTTGATCTTCAACCAATCATCCATTTGCTTTACTGAATACTCAAGTGGGAGTGGCACTATTGCATATCCCTTCATCAGCTTTTCTTGTTTGCCAAACTTATCTGTTGAGATTATATGCTCACTGGTTTCTTCCAGGATCTTGGGTGCTGCACCTCCAATAATTCCTGTATTACCACCACATTGAACAATATCAACATAGTCAAAGTCAAAAGCTGTTAGGTTTATTTCATCTTCCGTGGCACCTTGTGTACGCCATTCATCAGAAAGCCCAACTAAAGGACCGAACAGCTCTACAAACATTTGTCTGTCAACTTTTCCAAATGTCTGAAGTTCTATATATTCTTCTCTATTCCACTTCATATTTTAATCCTAAATTGCTTTATTCAATTTCTATCTACGACTTAATTCTTTGTATGCTTCATAGTAATACAATGCATTATCTATTGGTGTATTGTAAGGTATACCATTGGAAACGCTCATGAAATATCCGGGGCAATTCTTGCCTAGATCGATACATCTCTTTACTTCCTGATAAATATCATCCTTATTTCCTAGCAATAATACACGCGTATCGGCATTGCCAATCATTATATGTGTTTTGCCATAAGTCTCTGTCATATGCTTTAAGTTTACATAGGGCTCAAAAAAGAACCCATGCACGCCTAGGTCTGCAATATCTTCAACAAATTCATTATAGTCTCCATCACCTAAATAGATAATTTTCTTACCCGATTCAAGTATGGGATCATAAAATTTCTTGAGATTTGGGAATACATACTTTCGATACCAATCCGGACGAAAAACCGCACCACTGGTCCAAACTAGATCGTCATGACTATATATATACTCTGCATCCGACTCTGCTAATGCATTATAATATTGTTGAATCCAGCTTGCGTAGCGATTAGTCAGCTCTCCAAAACGAACTGCATCAGTACCACATGCAAGCAACATCATCTCCCAACCAAAAATATAGGTTAACCCTGTAATAAGCGTCACATAGATTCCACTAGTATTGATCATCGTAGGAAAATCTTTGCATAGTGTGTTGTAGTGGTTTGTGAAATCTGCTTTTGCTTTGTTTGTATCTATCTCCCCATACACTTCCCAAGGATCAAAGTTAAGAACGTCTTCAACATCAGTGAAAGGACATGATATTTCATCATCATAGTCTCTGCTGTCGGATTCATATTCGCAATGACCCATATTGGTCATCATCTTGGAAAATATATCTTTCCCAAGAAATGGAGTTGGTTTAAAATCATAATTCCAAGCTTTGCAAAAAGCCATCTGTGCTTTTCTTCTCTCTTGTTCTGATGCACTAGGTGTAACATCAATTCCGGTTACCTTTTTAATCAGTGGCCAGTTCATTTCTGCATCTGTTTCCATGTGCGGAACCCGATCGCTCATTTGCAAGTTCATTGCTGCAAGTCCATGTTTGTATGACATTTCTTCTCCTATCTTCAATATATTATTGCGATTCTACCTCTAGAGATTGTTCTGTCTACCCAATTTCAAATACTTAATCTTATTACCTTATATATGTATTAGTTTCTTTATTCTCCTCTTGCAATTCGTATTGCCTCATTCATTGCCAAGTAATTTTCTTCAGCAATATAAATGGGTACTGAGTTACCTGTACCTAAAGCAATGCCGTCATATGATTTCACTTGATTATATATCTCTGTTACAATCTTCTTGATCTCCTCAGGTGTCTCACGCGTCAATATATCACAATCCACACCACCGAAATTGGCTATCTTATCTCCATATATCTCTGCCCAAGTTTTAAATGGTGCGATGGCATCTTCATTGGAATGTTTTCCATCAATTTTCGCAACGTCTATCAAATCGTCCATTACTTCAAAAATATTACCACAGGAATGTAATATAAAGGGCTTCCCTGATTGATGTATTCTACTAATTGTCTTTTGATATGCAGGAATAACATGCTTGCGTATATCTTCTGCTGGGATAAGTGTCGTTGATTTGAACCCTAAATCATCTCCAAACCTACCAACACATATGATATCTCCAAATCGGTTTAATAATCTGTCCCATATTTCAACCATGATATTGCCAACACTTTTAAATAGCTTACCGTATAGTTCGGGGTCATCGTATTTGATATAGCAAAGGTTTGTGTATCCAACTAAGTCTTGCACACACTCAAAAGCACCATTTCCTACACCACCAATTACTTTCATTCCATCAGGCATAACTCTTGCAAGGCTTTCGTAGTAATGTGAAAACGTTATGAAAAAGATATCCGCAATCGTATCCCATGGATACTTCTGATAATCCTCCATATTGTGAATGCTACCGGGCGCATGACTGTATAGAGCACCGGCTCCAGGTAAGATACTAGTAATACATCTTTCAAAACTTACCGTATCAAACCCAAGCTTCAAGAAGAATTCACAATATCTACGCATTCCCTCATCTAGGTCTGATTGATTCCCATTCATAAGTTCTTCGATTGGTTTTTCCAAATATCGTACCATAAATGCATCATCTACCAAATGCTCATACAATGGTATGCGCTTTGGAGATTGGTTTTTGGCTGCTTCTACAATATTGCAGAAATCCGGAGTGAAACTATTCATTATTAATACTCTCTTTCTAGCTCATAACTAGTATCGTCTTGATTTCAAACGGCTTGAATGTTATCTTGATTACATTATCTTCAGTTGATATTTCACTCTTTATGTCTTCTAACATATTGGTTTCATAAACTGCTTTTGGAGTCTTCCCAAACTTAACTTCAACATTTTGAGTCAATGCTTTTTCGCATTCATACATTCTGACAATAAACCCATCATTATCTTCAGCTGGCTTTATAGACTCTATGATTATATTGGATTTACTCGTTTGAACAAGCGGTTCTATTGTAATATTGCTTTCTGTCATCAATGGTGCAATATTCAATTCATAGGCAGGTTGAACTACGTTTTCTGTTGAAAAATATCCATCATGTGGTAGTAACGCATATGTAAACTTGTGTACTCCTATATCACCACTAGGATCTGGGTGACTGCCTGATTTCATTAGTGTTAACATCATGTTGGAATTCTCACATGACATTCCATATTTACAATCATTGAGCAATGCGATACCATACTTTCCTTCTGATAAATCGCTCCACTTATGATTACAAAGATCTGTCTTTGCTGCATCCCATGACGTATTTGAATGTGTTGGTCTTTCTACATAACCAAATTGCATTTCATTTTTTACTGTGGATGAAAGTATATCCACATCAAACCCAACTTTCAGCAAAGTATGCCTTTCTTTCCAGTCTACTTTTGTTTCAAAATCAATCTGCTTTGTATCACTATAGAAAATAATATGTTGTTTAATCGATGAATTCTCACCAATTTTGTATTCATTTTCAATACGGAACTGTAAACATCCATCTGCTACTACTTTTGAAGATATCAGATTCATCTCTCTTCTCATCTTCAAACTAATATCAGGATCAATATCCCAGTTGTCCCAAGAATATGGTACATCTTCCGCAATATAGAGAGTATTTAATCCAGCTGCACCTTCTCTATGTAATTCTCGATTACTACTCTTGTCAATCAGTGACTCAATAGAACCATCATCAGAAAATATGACTTTAAGTATTGGGGTGTCTAGATTATTTTTACTATAAATAAATGGTGTGTCTTCAGTTTTGACTTTAGTATCTGATTTTTTATATGTAACACTACCCATAGCAGGAATATCAATATTAAATGTCTTGTGACTATTGCCATCAACATCTATTATATCTTGTGATATAACGTTCTCTAAGTAACCATCAATTTCTGCTGATACTTGTGCGCTCCTATTCCAATTCAATGTATTTATAAATGAAATAGTATTCTCATCTTTTCCTAGTTTCGCGAGTATATCCTTTGTATCGCTATTGGATTCATTGACTACATTATAGTTTTCAGGAATCGCAATATCATATACTTCAGGAATACATGTTCCGGGAAGTATGTCGTGAAACTGATTGCGCAAGAGGACTTCCCACCAACTATTGAGTTTGTCTCTATCAATTATCGTTTGAGTATATGCGTTTGCATATACCACCATCATCTCATATTCTCGTAGAGCAATCTCTGCTTTTCTATTGCTCTTCTTGATATCATGTATAGACGTTAGTGTACCACGATGAAGCTCAAGGTACAGCTCTCCCACCCAAACAGGTAGGTCATCTTGTGATTTTTCTAATTGCTGCATAAACTCTGATACTGTTGTATGCTTTGCTTTTGGACATCCTTCTATATTCTCTGCACGTTTAGCCATTTCAAGCATCTGATATTGTGGCCCACCACCACCATCACCAAAACCATAAGATATCAACTTCTGATCAGTAACATGTTTATCCGATAGGGTATTATAGTGGTCGCTTATCTCTTTCACTCCAGGCCACGTGTCCATGCGATTTAGATGTACTAGTACAGCGCTACCGTCTTGTCCTTTCCATGTAAAGCTGTCATATGGGAAGTGGTTGCTTTCATTCCATAACATTTTAGTGGTCAAGAAATACTTTACATCGCAACCTTTCATTATTTGAGGAATTGCTGCTGAGTATCCAAATGTATCCGGTAACCAGAATGAATCCGACTTGTATCCAAACTCTTTCATGGTGAATCGCTGCCCCCATAAGAACTGTCGTATCATCGATTCTGAGCCAGTAATATTGCAATCGCACTCTACCCACACAGCACCATTGGGTTCGTATCTGCCCTCTGCGATTCGTTTTTTCATATCCTCAAATATCGTAGGATAGTACTCTTTCATCCACGCACTATGTAGTGATGATGATTGAATAAAGGTGTATTCAGGATACCAATCCATTAAAGTCAATGCATTGGAAAAAGTACGACCACATTTTCTTTTGGTTTCTTCGACGGTCCAAAGCCATGCAGTGTCCATATGCGCATGACCTATAAGTCCAACATTTCCAGTGGATATATTGCCTTTTGTACTCAAAAGAACTTTCATTATTTCATGCGCACGATGCATTGCAGGTCTCCAAACACTTTCGTTAACATCAATTGGATACTGGTGAATCTCTTTGTACACGTTCATTAGAGTCGCAAGAACCTCTCCTCTTTTAATGCTTTGCTCGTCACTTATTTCAAGCAATTGGTTGAGTGTCCGAAGGTCAAATACAAAAGCTGCTACATCTTCTCGTATCGCACATAATGTTACTCCATTATATTTTCTTATGAACTCATCATCAGGATTTCTATTTATCCCATAGTTTTCATATGGTGCCCATCCCAAGCAAGGTGTTCCTGCATAGCATTCCAATGCAATATCATGTTTTTCTCCAGCTTTCGCATTCTTACTTACAAGTACTATTGAATGGTTTCCACCACGAATACTGCCGTCCTTATTGAATAGTCCACTTGGTTTATCATTTATAAAAGCAAAGCATTCAAATGCATCGATCTCAGAGCATAGGACTATTTTACGATTTGAGTATTCCTTGGGAATTACAACTTCTCCTTTTAGCCACATTGTCTTAAAAGGACCACCCCAAGCATCTCCCTTGTGTATAACTTCCCATGAAACATCCTGTGGGACTTGCCTAAAATGATTATCAGTGTTATGTTTTTTGACATCAATTTCTTGTATTTCCTCAAATAGTAGCTCAAAATACGGTATCTCTAAATTCTTCATTTTATCAACGAACTTTGCTATTTGTTTCTTTTCATAAATCATAAATATCCTCTAGTATCTTATTTGTTTGAAATTGTTATGCTGTGTTCAAATGGAGTGAATCCTGTCATGTATACAGTGAAGTGATCATTTGATGCAGGGACAGTTCCTCTCATGTTAGAAGTATTCCAATGTGCAAATATACCATTTCCTATACGAATTACATCACGGTCTAGTGTATATGTTGCACTACCTTCCTTAAGAATGAGATAGCTTCCTTGTTTTCCATTGATCATTATATCGTTAGTTTCAAATCTCCCACCACTGCTGAGCATCACTTCAATCTTCAGTGGAACATCTATTACTCCGTCAATCTTAATGTTTAGTTTAACATCATCTCCACTAAGTATTACATCAACGGTAACGTTATGCTCTTGTACATTGATTTTCTCACGTACTTTCTTGAGATTTTCCCATTCAAGGGGGTTAATTTCTTTGTTGAGTGGTTTATAGTACCCTTGTTTTTGTGATGAACTCATTCGATACCCATCACGAGTCTTCTCCAGTTTTGTTGGTACAAAATATCCCATACCAAAGAAGCAACTCGCAATCTTCACAATTGCAGTATTCTCACCGTTTTGATATTTCAAGAATAATTCTTTGTCTCTTAGTAATGTGAGTGATGTTTTGTCTTTGATTTGACGTACAACACCATTTTTGGGGAAGTACCAGTGTCCGTCTCCCTCCCATTGAGTATCTGGACCCTTCATCTTTTTTGATAGTTTTGGATCAAGCAAGAAGTGGAGTATAGGTGTATGCACATCCTCTTTGCCACCAGTAAAGAGATAACTTGGCAGTGCATGTGCTCTTTTCTCCATTAATTTAAGTAAATGTTCTGATAATGCTGCATAGAACTCATCATCATAATGGTGTGCCAAATACAACGTTGCCCAATAATGTCTTAATGGGAGATATTTCATTTGCTTATCTTGACGTCTTGAGTTGAGAGTACACATTGTTTCATCCGGTTCAAGGTACGCATAGTTCTTCTTCACATTGCGTGCAACATAATCAATGATTTCGGGCATATCTAGCTCTTGTGCAATTGTTATTAGGGACTCATTCACAGTAACATCATATATTGCAACAGAACGTTCAATGTACTCTCCCTCTTCATCGCAATCTATTCCCTCATTGATAAACTTCATTGCTTCATCTTTATAAATAGGATTATCTAAGATATTAGATACTATGCTTAATGCAGCCGCCATTACCCAGCGATGATTGGGTGTATGAAATCCACCATTGCGCATGCCTTCTGCACCCTTTTTGAAAAATTGAAACATCTTATTTATTATCACTTGCTCTATATCACTATTTTTCCCACGAGATATAATCACGCGGTATGCATATGCAAGTGGTGTTACGATGAATGCTACGACAGTTGAGTCGTGAAAATTAGTTTCTTTAAGATCCATAGTACCATCTTCATGCATATTCTTAAGTAGAATATCCAATAATAGAGATATCCTCTCTAGTAGCGTTTCGTTCATATAATACGAAGAACTTGGGTGATAGTACATACCTACAAAATGCAAAATAGGGACAAGCATCGCACCAGGCTCACTATATCCCTTTTCTTGAATGATGATATCACCATAATTTATTGAAGTCATATCCATATCTTGTATGTCGAGTAGTATTGGGGTTAAAGCTTCTGCAAGCTTTACAAATCTTTTTGAATGTGAGTTCATTTTATGCTCCAAATTTCATTTAGAATCTAATGTCTTCTCATTTTATTAAATGTACTATTATTTATTGTATAATTATATCAATACTCTATGTATCAAACAAGGATTACATAGTTATCATAAATGTTTTCATATAATAATGAATTTAATGTAACTTGAATAGGATTATTATACTCAAGTCCTATCAATTATCAAATAGCATTATCGTGCTATTATAAAACAATTGTTGTGAATGCTCGTTAGTTGAGTTATGGTATAATATTTTTAACAATAACGCCTGTGTTTGCTACTTTGAAAGTTTCTAGTAGTAATCATATAAGGAGTAAAAATGACAGATATGAGAAAACAAAACAAAATCTACCTCATAGGCAATGCACACCTTGACCCTGTATGGCTTTGGCAATGGCAAGAGGGCTATTCTGAGATAAAGGCTACTTTCCAGTCTGCACTGGATCGCATGGACGAAGATGATGAGTTTATCTTCACATGTGGTGCTATCGGTCAGTTCAAGTGGGTTGAGGAAAACTGTCCTGAAATGTTTGAAGAAATCAAGATTCGTGTCAAACAAGGACGCTGGCAGATTGTAGGCGGCTGGTGGGTACAACCGGATTGTAACGCTCCCTGTGGAGAGTCATTTGCACGTCATTCTCTATATTCTCAACGATATCTAAAGGAAAAATTCGGAATGATGGCAACTACAGGCTACAATGTTGATTCATTCGGTCATAACTATATGATTCCCCAGATACTCAAAAAAAGTGGCATGGACAATTATGTCTTCATGCGTCCGGGGGCATCAGAAAAAGACATACCGGATCCTTTGTTTTGGTGGGAAAGTCCCGATGGAAGCCGTGTGCTGACATTTAGGATACTCGACGATCACTACAACAACTCCTATAGAACCCTAGAGGAAGTCATTGAAAAAGCTTCTGTCAAAGAAAATATGAATACAGATCAAATTATGTTATTTTTTGGTGTTGGAAACCACGGTGGTGGTCCTACAATCAAAGCACTCGAAATGGTTCACGATAAGCAAAAGGAAATGGATAAAGACATGCTCTTTATCAGCAGCCCGGACACATATTTTTCAGATAGGCGCAGTGAATCCACAGATTATCCTGTACTCCATTCGGATATACAGCATCATGCGAGTGGCTGCTATGGAACACACTTTGAATTCAAGAAGAAGCATCGCTTGACAGAACAGCTCCTAATGGCTACAGAGCGTTGGAACACTATTTCTCAATTTACAGCAGGATATCATGATGAATCAACAACTCTTAGACCTGCATGGGAAACTGTTTTGTTTAACCAATTCCATGACATCATGGGTGGGTGTAGCATACAGGCAGCATTAGAAGATGCAGAAAAAGCCATTGGCTATGCAAACCACATTGCATCCGATGTTCTAAATGCTTCACTGCAAAAAATATCATGGTCAATAGATACCTCAAGACCTGGCGCTATGCGCTCAAAAGAACAATCCGGTGAAATATGGGCATACGCTGATCATCCTGTTCCTTTGGTCGTGTTTAATACACTCCCCTTTCCGGTAAAAGCATCCGTTCGACTGGATATTGTTATACACTCTGTCAAAGATAGCGATGACAATGATATAGAAATACAAACCATCATGGGGCGACATCTCATGAGCAACAAGAACAAGGGATCCGTTTTCATGGCGGAAGTACCTGCACTGGGATATAATACATACTGGTTAACACCGATGGAAAAGCCAAAAGAAAAACCACCATTTGAGCCTGACATTGTATACGAACCACGATATGTATTAGAGAATGAATGGACGAAATTAACAATCAACAAAGAAACGGGTCTCGTTTCCAGTTTGTTTGATAAAATTAACAACATTGAACATGTGAAACCGGAAAGCGCAAGACCTTTGGTCATGGATGATGAACCTTACGATACGTGGGGACACGGCAATGATGTTTACAATGATTTGATTGGAGAGTTCAAATCCACCTCTATCAAGCTAGTCGAAGATGGCCCTATACGATCTACTATTCGCGTTTCATCAACCTACGGAAACTCACAGTTGCGACAAGACTTCTCTTTGTATAAAGATTTAAAAGATGTACAAGTAAACATACGTGTGAATTGGCAAGAAAAACACAAAAT
This sequence comes from Clostridiales bacterium, assembly GCA_023139005.1. GTDB lineage: Bacteria > Bacillota > Clostridia > Christensenellales > UMGS416 > JAGLOK01. The sequence continues at coordinate 24,965 of JAGLOK010000011.1, forward strand.
CTTGAAGCTTGCATTTGAAGTGAATACAGAAGATCCCATAGCAACATATGAAATCCCTTATGGACATATTTCAAGAGAATGCGAAGGCAAAGAAGAGCCAGGTCAAATGTGGATGGATATCTCTGATAAAACAACACATCAAGGTCTCGCACTAGCATGTCAAGCACGCTATAGTTATTCTGCGCAAGGTAATTCAATGCGTCTTAATGTTGTGCGAAGTCCAATATTTGCAGACCACGAAGGACCTCTTGCTCGTAACGAAGACTTTGAGCATATGGATCAAGGCATTCATAAGATGATGTATAAACTGGTCACACACAAAGAGGATTGGCGCACATCAAATATAATTCAGAAAGCACTAATACTGAACAATCCACTGCAAAAAGTGCATGAGACATATCATGAAGGATCCTTACCACTCAAAGCTGAGCATGTTAAAGTTAGCAGTCCTCAGGTTATTCTCACTGTATTAAAGCCCAGTGAAGATGGAGATGGCACAGTGATTAGGCTATATGAAACATTTGGTCAAAAAGCACAAGCAAATGTTAAAATTCCTATGTTAAAATTAGATGTCAACCTGAGTTTCGGTGCATTTGAAATCAAAACATTACTAATAGATAGTAATGGCAATGCTACAGAAACAAACTTATTGGAAATGTAATAGAATGTACAATAATTTATTGGAGAATTAAATATGGATAAGTTAATTAAGAACACTATGTACCTCATTGGTAATTCGCACATTGATCCTGTATGGTTATGGCAATGGCAGGAAGGCTATGCAGAAGTCAAAGCAACCTTCAGATCTGTACTCGATCGGATGAACGAGTATGATGACTTTGTCTTCGTATGCGGTGGTGTCGGACAATTTAAATGGTTAGAAGAAAATTGTCCTGAACTGTTAGATGAAATAAAAGTTCGTGTTAAGCAAGGACGTTGGCAAATTGTGGGTGGCTGGTGGGTACAGCCCGACTGCAATCTTCCTTGCGGAGAATCCTTTGTTCGTCATTCATTGTATTCTCAGAGATTCCTGAAGGATACATTTGGTATCATGGCAACCACTGGGTACAATGTAGACTCTTTTGGGCATTCAAATATGCTTCCTCAAATTCTTAAAAAAAGTGGTATGGACAACTATGTCTTCATGCGCCCTGGCTCCACAGAAACTACCATCCCTGACCCACTCTTCTGGTGGGAGGGTCCTGATGGTGCACGTGTGCTTGCATTTAGGATTTTAGATAACCACTATAACAACTCATTCCGCAAACTAGAGGAAACAGTTCAAAAGTCTTTGGTTCGCGAAGATATGAATACAGATAAACTCATGTTCTTTTACGGCGTAGGAAACCACGGTGGTGGCCCGACCATAAAGGCACTTGAAATCATTGGAAAAATGCAGAAAGAGTTTGGCAAGGACAAGCTCTTCATGAGCACGCCCGATAACTACTTTGCAGATCGTCGCTCAGAGTCGCTAGACTATCCAGTGTATACAACAGACATACAGCACCATGCAAGCGGAAGCTATGCAACAGATTTTAGTTATAAAAAGGAACATCGATATATTGAGCAATTGCTACTAGTAGCAGAACGCTGGAATACAGTATCTCAGCACACCATTGGCTATATAAATGAATGTCCGAAGCTAAAGCCTGCATGGCTTGCGATACTTTTCATTCAAGATCATGATATTATGTGTGGATGTAGTATTGAAGTTGTCATGAAAAATGCACTAGAAGATATTAATCATGCAAAATATATCGCATCGCATGTGCTTAATGCTTCACTACAAAAGATATCCTGGTCAATCAACACAGCTATTCCCGGAGCAATTCGATCCAAAGAGCAATCTGGGCAAATATGGGCATATGCAGATCACCCTGTACCTATGATTGTCTTCAATCCACTCCCCTTTCCTGTGAAACAGCCTATTCGTTTGGATTTGAAATTAAAATCTATCAAAGATGTTGATGGTAATGATATTGAAACGCAGACAATTATGGGACGTTTTCTCATCAGCAATCACAACAAAGGATCAATATTCATGGCAGAAGTACCTGCGCTTGGTTATACAACGTATTGGCTTACGCCTCTAGAGAGACCAAAAGAGAAACCACCGTTTGTACCCGATGTTGAGCTTGAGCCGCGTTATGTACTAGAAAACGAGTGGACGAGACTCACTGTAGATAAGACCACCGGTCTCGTTTCAAGCTTATTTGATAAAATAAATAATATTGAACATGTTAAACCAAACAGTGCAAAACCCTTAATTATTGACGAAGAAGAGCATGATACTTGGGGACATGGCACCGAGACTTTTGATAAGGTAATCGGTGAGTTTAAAACAGAATCAGTACAACTTACCGAAGACGGACCGGTGCGCTCCACAATCCGCGTCTCTTCAACCTATGGAAAGTCTCAACTAAGACAAGATTTTTCGCTCTATAAAGATTCTGCAGATGTAGAAGCACGCCTTCGTGTGAATTGGCAAGAAAAGCATAAAATACTGAAGCTTGCTTTTGAAATCAATGTTGACAATCCTATTGCAACCTACTCAACTCCCTATGGTCACATCGCAAAAGAATGTGACGGCAGAGAAGAGCCTGGTATGATGTGGATGGATGTTTCCGATAAAAATAGCACACAAGGTGTCGCAATCGCATGTCAAGCAAGATACAGCTATAGTGCAAAAGCGAACTTTATGCGTCTAAACATCGTACGCAGTCCAATCTTTGCAGATCACGATGCAGCACTACTTGCAAGAAATGAAAACTTTGAGCATATGGATCAAGGTGTCCACAAAATGACCTATCATCTGGTTGCACACAAAGGTGATTGGCGCACCTCTGGTATTGTTCAGAAAGCATTGAGTCTGAATAATCCTTTGCATAAGGTACATGAAACATATCATGAAGGGCCATTACCACAACATGTGGAAAATGTTACAATCAGCAATCCACAAGTTGTATTAACGGTGCTAAAGCCATGCGAAGATGGAAATGGTACAGTGATTAGACTTTATGAGACATATGGTCAGAAATCAGAAACCAATATTAAAATTCCGATGTTGAATGTAGATTCCCAATTGCATTTTGGTGCTTTTGAAATCAAATCATTATTGATTGATGAGATGGGCAATCTGTCTTCCATCAACTTATTGGAATTTCCCGATTAATAGTAAAATATATGAGAATAATAAAAAACCTATTTGTTGAAGTGATATAAAGATAGTAGACACAAAAAAGACTACTATCTTTTTTGTTGTATAATTATATTATGGCATCTTATCTTTTGCATTATTTGCTTTTAAATCGAAAAACGTATTCACTTCATCGATTGCTTGCTGAATATTGAGTTCTGTATACATGTCCTTAACAAATTCATCCCAATCCTTATCAAAATCTCGTGTTGTTTTTATGATATGTAATAGTTTCCCCTCAGCTATTCCGTCAATACCGAGGACACAAAGTTCAGGTGTCAGCATTCCTTTTGTAAATAGTTCTGCCTCATGGCTCCATGGCCAAATACTTGTTTCGATTGTGTTTTTTGAATATGACAAAAAGGAAGATACAGGTAGTGAGTTATCTTCTATATTATCAAGATTCCAGCTTGAAATGTATAGCAAGTTGTATAGCTCTGTATTGCCTTCTGAAAACAACTTTTCTTTTTCCTTATAATTTGAACCGGGAGTACCTTCTTGTCCATATGTCATGAAATTTCTTCCTTGTTGTGTATACATCCAATTGAATAAATCAAGTATTTTGTACATCTGTGTATCTGCTACATTGCTTGAGACAAGAGTTCCACCACTGAAAGTTTCCACTTCATTATAAGTTGTACCCATTGGATTTTTATAGCTCGGTAACATTTTTACGCAGCTATCTATGTTTTTATCTTGATTATATTCTTTCCAGAGTTTCTCGAATGAATCTACTTCTTCTGAATAAGCTGAAGTTAGAACCATACCAGCTCTTCCTGACATAAACTTTCTAAGTGCTTCATCTTGAGTTTGTGAGTCAAATTCAGGGTCAATGATACCATCTCGATATAATTGTGCAGCCCATGCCATCGCTTCTTTTGCTCGGTTGCTTAGCAATCCAGGAATCCACTGGCCATCTTCTAATACCCAGTCACGTACTCCAAATGGTGTAAGAAATCCTGTCCAAAGAAAATCAATTCCTCCGAAGCCTGTTATCCCCCATGTATCCCATATTGTATTGCTATCAGGATCAGAAGACCGATAGCTAATCAGTAGATCAATAATATCTGTCAAATTTGCAGTACTCCCAAATGACGAATGCCCTAAATCCTTTGCCCAGTCACTTCGATAGTATATTGCATCTGTTGCTCCATTTGTCTGATCAAATGTTTGATATGTTCTTGGTATAAAGTACATCTGTCCATCCACGCTATACACTTCTTCATACCAACTCAGCACTTCAGATAACCTTTTCATCTGTCCCCATGTTTCTTTGGGTAAAGGTGTGATAGCTCCTGTATTAATAAGTTGCTTGAATTGAAGCTTGTTTTCTACTACATCATGCACAAAAACATCCGGTAGTTGATTTGCGCCTACCATCCAGTCTAATTCTTCTTTCCAGTTGTTAGTTGATAGTGTGATAGGCTTGATATCAATCTTGAATTTGTCTTTTATATATTCATATACCAACAGAGACACTTCGCTCTGCGGTTCGCTAATTCCCCATATTCCAAAAGAGATTTCTTCAACCTCATCCAAGGAAACTTCAATTTCTTCTATTTCAACAGGAACTATATTGTTACTGCATCCCATAAAAAGCATGAAGGTCATGCCAATCAAGATGAATATAATGATATATATTACTGGCTTTTTCAAATATGTATTTCCTTTCACTAGAAATTTATTCATCTTAACTTCTGCATATTACACAAGTTATTTAATAATACTTTGACTATTATATCATAATTATACATTGAATTTATTAAACATTTATAAACTAAAATGAAACCAACAGGTGTTGTGTATGGTAATTAATTATATACTGAAAATATGTAAATTAAAAACTCAATATTGCACTTGTATATTATCTATTCTAATGCTCTTTTGTTTTCGTGTATCCATCCGTTCTTGTGAAATTGTATTTTTTTGTTTGCGAATCTCCAGATGCATCAACTATATGATATTCTCCATCATACAATACTTCATTCCACGCATGATAGTATTCAGTTTTTACATAGTAGCCCAATGCTACTTTGCATGGGATTCCTTGACTTCTGCACATTGAAGCAAAAAGTACAGCAAAGTCTGAGCATATTCCAAGTTTTGTATCAAATGTTCTTTGAGGATTGGGAACATATCCAACCTCAAGTTTTCCTAGAACTGAAAAATCATACTTTATGTTTCGAACAATCCAGTCATATAATGCTCTGGCTTTTGCTTCGCGTGTTTCGACATCTTGAGTAAGTCCTAATCCAAACTGTATGATTTCCATATCATTATCATACATGACATATGAATTCGGAAATAGATATGGAAATATTTCATCGATTAGCTTGCATTTAAATTCTTGTGTTTTTACCACACGATACGACTTCCCCGAAGTGTTTTCAACCAACCGAATTAAGTAATCTCCTTCGCCCAAGTGTAGGGTGAAGCGGTGAAATTTGCCATCACCAATCAGGTCATATACTTCGCTCTTTCCGTTGCACTCCATCATAACTTTGACTTTTTTTTCTGATTCGTAGGAAAGATAGATGTACCCGTTCATGTATGAGTCAGTTATGATTTGAGGGTTGTTGGTATTGGATTCCGGTATAATTGGTATTGGTACTGGTGTGTTTTGCGGTTCTTGTGTCGGTGCAGGCGATGGTGTTACTGTGATTATTGGCTTTTCTGTCGGTGGTGGCGAAGTTACCTGTGCTGTAACTGCTGGACTAATCGCTGTATCTTCTGTTGCGCGTATTTCAATACTACTACTTTTTATTTCTTTATTCTGGACATTGAACTGTGTTTCTTGTCCGACTAAATCAATTTTTGGCAAAATAATTACGCCTGCTATAGTTAGCACAGCGATGATAAGAATAATTATTATTCCTTTTAATCCTCTAGACATTTTACACCCTTATCATTGATCAAACCTTAATGGTTCAAAGTCATATTCAATTGGGTTTTGGTCTTGCTTCCAAGTAACAATCTCATACTTCAGATTCTTCTTGTATCCAGTAATCTCAAGTGCTGTTATCCAATTATCAGCATCTGTAATAGTAGAATCAGGTGTAGGGCTCACAATATCAATGATAATCGTCAAGCTTTTTTGTCCCGACTTGTCACCCATACTCACAGAAAAACCAATGTTCAGATCCCCCGATGAAGGTACTGAATTGTTCACATCTAAGAAATCTTCTGCTTTTGTGTAATTACTA